>JBBIUD010000008.1:0-15837 GCA_037440485.1 Chlorobiota bacterium | reverse complement strand
ACTGAATTCACTTCCACTTAAGGGGATTGATTGGGTGATTGTTGGCGGCGAATCAGGACCAAAAGCACGACCGATGGAACCAGCTTGGGTGTACTCAATTCGCGATCAATGCAAACAAGCAGGCGTGCCGTTTTTTTTCAAACAATGGGGCGGAACGCGCAAAAGCAAAACCGGACGTACTCTCGATGAGAGAACATACGACGAAATGCCCAGGCCCCATCTCTATCGCCGCATTGTGGACGATGTGGTAATTGATATCTTGACTTGACGCCAGGCGAGCGCGAGGCGTTGTACGAGGCGGTGGTTAATTGGTGCGGGCGCGGTTGGAGAAGGCGCGCAGCGTGTAGGGGCGACCGTCCGCGGATCGGCACCATTCCCCGCCGGACATGAACCACCGGTCGGGGCGACCGGCCGGTCGCCCCGACGTGATCGTGACGATTTTCGCACCGGAAAACGTGAACAGAATGGAACCATGCGGTACAACCCTGAAAAACACCACCGCCGCAGCATTCGGTTGAAGGGATACGATTACGCACAACCGGGCGCGTATTTTGTTACCATCGTCACGCAGGATCGGGCGTGTTTGTTTGGGGATGTGGTGGATGGACAGATGCGGTTGAATGATGCAGGGCATATGGTGAAACGGTGGTGGGACGAATTGAACCGCAAATTCCCCCACGTTCAGACCGATGCATTCGTGGTCATGCCCAACCATGTCCACGGAATCATTGTCATCGAACCGGTAGGGGCAGACCCGCGTGTCTGCCCCGATGCGTCGGGCGCACACGCAGGTGCGCCCCAACAATCAGGCGCACACGCAGGTGCGCCCCTACCGGAAATCGTTCAATGGTTCAAAACGATGACCACAAATGAATACATCCGCCATGTCAGGAACGATCGGTGGACGCCATTCCCTGGGCGTCTGTGGCAACGCAATTATTTCGAACACATCATCCGCAACGACGAATCGTTGGACCGCATCCGCCGTTACATTGCCGAAAACCCGCTGCACTGGTATTTCGACCGTGAAAACCCATCGCATGTCGGTAAGGAAGACGACCAACCGCTATGAATTGCAAAACCTGGCTGCCCCTGCGCGGCGGGTGTGCATTCAAGGGACCTGTATGAGCGCAACCTTTTTGAGAGCGCGCTCTGCCAGCGATTTCGGTAGTGGTGCGTAATGCAGTGCTGAACAGTAGGACTGCCCTTCAGTCAAAGCCCAGCGAAGGAAGTCCACTAACGCTTTGCCTTTCGTTCGGTCGGGCTGTTTTTGCAAAACCAGGAGCCAGGTTAGCCCCGAAATCGGATACCCTGTGCTCGAATTTGTGATCGAACCGCGCAGGTCCTCGGCAATCGAACCGATCGAGGCATCGGCAGCGCGGGTAACATTGTCCAGCGTCGGGAGCGCATATTCACCAGCGAGATTCTGCACGGCTGCATACGGGAGTTTGTTTTGCTCAGCATAGGCAAGCTCGATGTAGCCAATACTGCCGGGAAGTTGCTTGATCTGTCCGGCAACGCCTTCATTCCCTTTTGCGCCGAGTGTACCTTTGGGCCAGTTGACAGCGGTACCCTGCCCGTAGGTTTTCTTCCAGTAGCCGCTGATCTTACAGAGGTAGTCGGTAAAAATCGCCGTCGTTCCGCTGCCGTCGCTCCGATGAACGACGATGATGGGTTTATCCGGTAACGCCACGCCAGGGTTGATGGCAGCGATACGGCGATCGTTCCAGCGTTTGATAAAACCCAGAAAAATATCAGCCAACACCGCTGGTGTCAGTCGAAGCGGTTTGGAAAGGGAAAGGTTGTATGCAACAGCAACAGCGCCGATCGTCGTTGGAATGTGCAGCACAGGACTTTTCCGTTTGGCAAGCGCTTCAGCAAGCTGCTGGTCAGTCATCGGACCATCGCTGGCGCCAAAATCCACGGTCCCTTCGATGATCTGCTTAATACCTCCGCCAGAGCCGATGGATTGGTAGTTGAACTGGATGCCAGACTTTTTGCTATAGACGTCGAACCACTTCGAGTAGAGCACGTAAGGGAACGTCGCACCAGCGCCATTGAGTTGGCGTTGTGCCGGTGCAGCCAGTGGAAACAGAAGCAGACAAAGAACAAGCAACGAAACGTTTTTCATGAGGACAGCAAAACGTGAATAACCACACACATGGCAAAACTACCGCCCTCATGACGCCGGCACGTATTACGTTTTGCTAACATTGCAGTACGCTGCAAGCAGACTGCGGTCGGAGTAGGGCAGCCGCTCGGTCCCGATTATCTGGTAGTCTTCGTGCCCTTTGCCAGCGATGACAATCCAATCAGGCGGTTGCGCCTGTGCAATGGCAGCAGCAATGGCAGCAGGACGGTCGAGAATCTCCTCGACACAGGCGCGGCGCTTCGATGGTGCAACCAGTTCGATGCCCGCTTTGATGTCGGCAATAATCTGAGCGGGGTCTTCGCCGCGCGGGTTATCGGTGGTGATAATGACAACATCGGCAAGGCTGACTGCCAGTGAACCCATTATGGGGCGTTTGGCATGGTCGCGCTCGCCGCCACAGCCAAAGACACAGAATAAGCGTGCATCAGGGGGCATCATTTTCCGGCAGATGCGGAGCACGCGCTCGAGCGCATCGGGCGTATGGGCATAGTCAATAATCGCCGTCGCACCGTTGGGAAGGGTGTAGCGCTCCATTCGCCCAGGCGGTGCATGTGCTGTGCGGAGATTGTCTGCAAGCGCGGTTAGATTATAGCCCCGCGCAGCTAGCAGCACAACAGCCAGCGACGCATTTTCCACGTTGAACGATCCAACCAGCGGCATCTCCAGCAGCACATCGCGCCCATCGTCCCACACCAGGCGCCAGCGTGTGCCCTCGGCGGTGAGCTGTTCATCGCAGATTTGAACGTTCACCGTGTAGCCACGCCCAACACGAATGACGGTGGCTGCTGTGGTTTCAACCATGAAATCACTCCACTGGTTGTCGGCAAAGACAACAGCCGTCGCCTCGGCACTCAGCATGTCGAAGAGCCGCTTTTTAGCGCGAGCATAGTTTTCCATCGTTCGATGGAAATCCAGATGATCGGGGCTAAGGTTGGTAAAGATTGCACCATCGAAACGAATACCCTCGACCCGACGCCACCAGAGCGAGTGCGAGCTAACCTCCATGGCAACAGCCCGACATCCGAGCGTGCGGAGCCACGCAAGCATGTCTGCAAGTTCAGGTGCTTCTGGTGTGGTGTGGCGAGTCGGACGCTGCTGCCCATTATACTCAGCACCGAGCGTTCCGATCACACCGGCAGCAGTGCCACACCGATTGAGCAGGTGCGCAAGCAGATACGTCGTCGTCGTTTTGCCGTTAGTTCCGGTCACACCATAGACGTCCAGCTCATCACCGGGAAACTGGTAGAGCGCTTGGCTCCAGTGTCCCAGGGCACTGAGCAGGTCGTCAGTCAGGATAAACGTGCAACCATCGGGCAGGGCTTGCGGAAGCCGATCGCTTGCGATAACGCGGCAGCCACGGCGGTAGGCATCGTCGAGGTATGCCAAGCCATCGTGCTTTGTCCCCCGGCGTGCCACAAAGAGCGTTGCCGGTGCAGCAGCACGCGAATCAAGGACGATGCGCTCGATAGTGTGCTCGAGATGACCGATGATCTGGCGTGCTGGATAGGCAGCCAGCACATCCTCCAAACGGGGCATACAGACGTGCACCCAAGTAAGTTTGCGGCGCAAAACTACACGTCTGAATGCGTTGATGGAACAATCCTCCGAGCGCGAGATGGGTTTTCTCGACCATCTCGACGAACTCCGGCGCCGCATCATCAGTGGGGTTGCCGGTGTGCTGATTGCTTCGATTGCTGTAAGCTTTTTCATCGGCGACATCGTCGAGCACATCTTGCTTCGCCCTGCGATCGAGGCTGGACTCCGCTTGCAGAATCTCCGCCCGTTCGGACAGGCGTTTTTGTATTTCAAGCTGATTGTCATCTGTGGCTTCATCGTCGGCTCGCCGTGGGTGCTGTGGAACCTATGGCGCTTTGTCGCGCCGGGACTCTACGAACACGAGCGCCGATGGGCACGACAAATCACAGCCTGGACAAGCGTCTGCTTTGCTGCCGGCATTGCCTTCGCCTACTTCGGCATGATTCCCTCGATGATGGCGTTTGCAAAAAACTTTGGTTCGGCACAGATTGAAAACATCATTGACGTCAACGAATATCTGGGTTTTTTCGCAACGGTGATTTTAGCGGCTGGGCTGATCTTCGAACTGCCGATGGTGATGTACGTGCTGGCTCGGATGGGCGTTGTTACACCGACGTTTTTGAGCACCTACCGACGGCATGCAATCGTCGTGATTTTGATTATTGCGGCTGTCTTGACGCCAACGCCAGACCCGATCAACCAGCTTTTTTTTGCCGTGCCGCTCTACGTGCTCTACGAGCTGAGCATTGTGATTTCTAAATTCGCAGTCAAACGACGCAACGCTGCCAGCAGCCAACAGCAATGACCCACGCCCGCTTTGCCAAGCCGATCGAAACACACCTGGAGAAATTCAACCGCTACTTTGCTCGCCAGATGCGGTCGGGGGTGCCGCTGTTGAATTTGGTGGTGCGATACATTCTCCGCAGCCGGGGTAAGCAATTGCGCCCGATGCTGGTGTTCCTGAGCGCTGGTGCAGCCGGCGGTATCTCCGAACGGACATACGTCGGTGCGGCAATGGTCGAATTACTTCACACAGCCACACTCATCCACGACGACGTCGTTGACCAAGCCCCAACGCGACGAGGGCTGGCGAGCATCCATGCAGTATGGAAAAACAAGGTCGCCGTTTTAGTCGGTGATTACCTTCTGGCGCGCGGCTTACTGCTGGCTGTCGAGCGGGGCGAGTACGATTTTCTGCGTCTTACTGCCGATGCCGTTCGGCGTATGAGCGAAGGCGAACTCCTTCAAGTGCAGACCTTCCGCACGCGCCGTGCCGACGAAAGCATCTACCTGCAAATTATCGGCGACAAAACCGCATCGCTCATTGCCACCTGCTGCCGTATCGGTGCGATCAGCGCCGGTGCTGATGACTACATCCAGTCGCTGTTGGGCACCTACGGCGAGAAGGTCGGCACGGCATTCCAGATACGCGACGATGTCCTCGACTACACCAGCCACACAACGATTCTAGGCAAGCCAGCGGCTCACGACGTTCGGGAAGGCAAAATCACACTGCCACTGCTGCGGGCGATCAACAGCGCGCCACCGGAGGAAGCAAAGTCCATTCGCCGACTGGTCGGCTCCTCAGCGCTGCGCAATGGCAGCATTGAGCGCGTCGTTTCGTTCGTTGAGCAACACGGCGGCATCGAAAGTGCGATGGCAACGGCAACCGCACTGGTCGAAGATGCCATTGCCCTTGTCGAACAGCTCCCGGCGTCGGATTTTCGCGCGATGCTCATCGCGTTTGCACGGTACACTATCGAACGAACCAAGTAGTCTTGCATCCCGACATGTTTCACTATGCAACGATCTGCCATGCGAAGTGAGTCACCAATGAGTTTTCTGGGCACGTACCCCGACCAGGTGGCACAGCAGCGCCTCTTCGTCCAAACCGTCTATGCGTGGATGGCAGGCGGTCTGCTGGCAACGACGCTGGCGGCGTGGATGACCCTTTCGATTCCGGTCATTTTCGAATTGAGCATTCAACTGCGGTGGGTGCTGGCAATTGCAATGATCGGGCTGGTCATTTACCTTTCAGCCCGCATCGAAACGATGGAACCACGCACAGCGAAACTGCTTTTTTTGCTCTACTCGGTCCTGACCGGCAAAACGCTGGCGGTGTTGTTTTATGCCTACACCACCGAATCGCTGGCAACAGTGTTCTTGATCACCGGTGGCACGTTCGGCGCAACCGCATTCTATGGCTACACCACCAAGCGTGACTTGAGCAGTGTGGGAAGCTTCATGTTCATGGGGCTGATTGGCTTGATTCTGGCATCAGTGGTGAACATCTTTTTGCAAAGCTCCGCAGTAGCATTTGCAGCCTCGGTTGTGGGCGTCATTGTCTTCGTTGGACTGACCGCCTACGACATGCAACGAATCAAAGAACTCTACGCTACGGCTGCTGCCAATGAGGAACGCGCCACCAATTACGCGATCATTGCGGCACTGGCGCTGTACCTTGATTTTGTCAACCTGTTCCTGAATCTGTTGCGTTTGTTGGGACGGCGACGCTAACGATGGCAACGGTGCACTTTACGCTCCATGCTCAGCGGTTGCTTGCTGCAGGAAAAACCAGCCAGGCAGCCACCGTTCTGGAAGAAGGGATCAAAGAATTTCCCGACTATGCCACTGCCTACGCACTGCTGGCACGAGCGTATTTGCAGTTGCACGATGTGCCAATGGCATACGACGTCGCAGCAAGCGCGGTGGCACGCTTCCCGGTACACCGTGGCTTACGCCTGCTCTACGAACAACTGAGCAGCTTGATAGCGAGCACCCCCACCATCGCTGGGCTTCCCATATCCGCACCGACAACGCCAGCGACTGCTCAGGATGATTCCACATCGGCTACCGAGCCGGAAACTGCCTCGTCACCACCCAATGACGAGGAAGCATTCGCTCCGCTGACCGCACAGGACACCGACACACTTCCCACCGAGGCTGCAACGGAACCAGTATCGGAAACTGTGCCCATGCGTGATGCTCAAACCGAATCTGACATCACCGAACCTGAATCGCCGCCACAGCTCCAACCCGACAGTGCCTCCAACGATGCAGGTGACGCTCTCGATACAACAGCGGAATCAATCACCACGGATCACTCGACTCCATTGGCATCCGAATCGGCACCGGTCGAGCAACCTGCCTCGAGTGAACCAGAACCACTCACCGTAGCAGCAGAGCACTTGCCGGCCACCTATACACTGCGCCTTGTCGAAACAGCAACGCTCGATCGTCGAGCACTGCGAATGGTTCGGAGCAGCAACATTCGTCTTATCCCTGGGTTGGAGTTTGCACCGCTTCGCATCGAGACCACACGACCGATGGACGTTGCAACGGTGGAGTATCCTCCCTTTCGCCCCATCCGCGGTTCACAGCGTCAGCAACACCGCACGCGAGCTGCAGTACCACTGACGCCGACGGACTTAGAAAACGATCTTCGAGCACGCGCGGTTGAACCGACTGAACCGTCGCCGCAGAAAACATCGCTTGAGCTGCTGGCAGAACGCTTAGAACAGGTACGCATCAAGTCGCCCGGAACAGATACCACCTCAGCACCACCAGCGCCCAGCAGCACCGACAGCGACGAACCAACGGTCGTCAGCGAGACAATGGCAGCGATCTACGAGCAACAAGGAGCAATCGAGCAAGCCATCAAAGCCTACACAGTGCTGGCGCGGTTGCATCCGGAGCGTCGAGCTGCGTTCGAGGAAAAAATTGCTCAGCTCCGCCAGCTTCGGCGCTAAGAGTCGTATGCGTCTTCTCTCTCGATACATCGTTCGGGCACACCTGCCACCGTTCCTGTTTGGCGCAAGTGTGGTGCTGTTTTTGTTTCTAATGCAGTTTCTTCTGCGCGTGCTCGACCAATTAGTGGGCAAGGGACTCAGTGCTCTGGTTATCGCGCAGCTTATCGCGGTCAATGTCGCGTGGATGGTTGTGCTTGCTGTCCCAATTGGAGTGTTGTTTTCGACATTGATGGCATTTGGTCGCCTGGCGCAATCGCACGAGGTAACAGCGATGAAAGCAAGCGGTGTGAGCCTTTTTCAGATGATGTTGCCGGTTGTCGTTTCCGGTGGTGTGATAACGCTCGGCGTGTTTTGGTTCAACGACGCAGTGCTACCCGATGCGAACCATCGAGCCAAGACACTTCTGATTGACATCCAACGAAAAAAGCCAACCTTTGCGTTGGAAGCCGGACAGTTTAGCACACAACTGGAAGGCTATACGCTTCTGGCGCGGTGGATTGATACATCGCAGACCCATCTGCGCGGCATAACGATTTACGATCGGCGGGATATAAACCGCACCACTATTGTCAATGCCGATAGCGGTTACCTCCGCTTTTCCCCCAGCTATCGGTACGTACTCCTGGAGCTGTATCGGGGCGATGTGCATCAATACGGACGGCAACGTCGAGGCGAGTATCGGTACATTCGCTTCGAGCGGCAGCGTGTGATTATTCCAGCATATGGCTTTTTGCTTGAGCGAAGCAGCGACGGTACGATCTCGCGTGGCGATCGAGAAATGCGTATTCGCGACATGGAACAAATCGTCCAGGCTGCACGACAGCAGCAACAGAGCCACTGGCAGACGATTGAACGGGCAGTCGGCGAGCATCTCGATCGACTGTTGGGGGCATCGCCTCCGATGGCACCGACGGCATGGGTCGAGCATGCAGCACTGCTGGCAAGCCAGCTCGGCACCGCAGGCTACCAATACAACGAAGCCGACCGACAGGCACGGCAGTACGAAGTAGAGATCGAAAAAAAGTACGTCATCCCGGTTGCGTGTCTGGTGTTCGTGCTGGTTGGGTGCCCCTTAGGAATTCGCACGCGCGGTGGCTCGTTCGGCATGAGTGCACTCATCAGCTTAGGATTTTACATCCTCTACTGGGCATGCTTGATTGGAGGTGAAAAGCTCGCAGACCGGCAGTATGCACCACCTGCAATTATGTGGAGTGCCAACGTGCTGATTGCCGCCATCGGGGCGATACTGATCGCCACCACGGCGAATGAGTCGTTTCGCCTGCGTGCGTTCGTCCAGCGCCGGAAGACGCAGAGTCGCGTTAGCGGATTTCGCGATGAATAGTGTGGCGGCGTAGAAACGGATTGTACTTACGCAGCTCGAGTCGCTCGGGCGTGTTCTGCCGATTTTTGGTTGTGGAATAGCGCGAGGCGGGCTTACCTTCTTTGGCAGCCTCGGTACATTCGAGCGTGATAATCACACGGGCGCCTTTTTTCTTTGCCATGGGAAGCGAGCAAATAGTACATCAAACCAACCGAGTGGAGCTAAGGAGATTCGAACTCTCGACCTCTGCAGTGCGATTGCAGCGCTCTACCAACTGAGCTATAGCCCCACGCCACAGAGTGGCGCAAAAATACGATGAATCGTCGCGGTGGACAAAAGAGCAGTTCTCGGCACGAGAACTGCTCTCGGTCGTCGGGGATGCGTTGATGTCAGCGTTTAGAAGCGGCGGTAACTTCCACGCCCGCCACCGCCATAGCCGCCACGCGAGCTTTGGCGTTGTGGGCGGTCGCCTTGCGGACGTGCTTGGTTGACCGTAATGGTGCGCCCCATGAATTGCATTTGATTGCATGCCGCGATGGCGGACTCGGCTTCATCGTCGTTGGGCATTTCAACGAACCCGAACCCGCGGCTGCGCCCCGAATCGCGGTCAATGATCACGTGCGCCTCGGCAACTTCGCCGTGTGCGGAAAAGAGCGACTCCAGGTCGCTGTCGGTGGTGTGGTAACTCAGGTTACCAACGTAGAGCTTCATCGGACCAAACCAGAAAGAAAGTAGAACAAGGAACCAGTCTTCCGCACCGGGCTTTATGCCAATGCCTGCTGAACAATCGCTGCGAACGCAGACGGATGATTCATTGCAAGATCAGCCAGCACTTTGCGGTTGACACTAATGTGCTTTTTATGCAGCGCAGCCATCAATTGAGAATAGGTTGTCCCATTGAGCCGCGCGGCGGCATTGATGCGCACGATCCAGAGTCGGCGGAAGGTCCGTTTCTTGGCGCGGCGATCGCGGTAGGCATACTGCAAGCCCTTTTCGATGTGGTGCTTGGCAATCGTCCACAGCTTCGATCGCGCGCCCCAATACCCACGGGCACGCTTGAGTATCCGACGACGCTTTCGATGCGCTGCTGCTTTATTGACACTACGTGGCATAGAAGCCTCCAGTCAATGAGTGAAACATTCAATGCTGGCGTAAGGAGAGCAGTCGCCCTTACAACCAGCCAATAGAAACAACGCTACATGAGCAATTGCGCCCGCACCAGCGAACGATTGGCGCTATCAACAACGGTTGCCTTCCGCAAGGTGCGCTTACGCTTGCGTGTTTTCCCAGTCAGAATGTGACTGCGATAGGCTTTCTGGCGAACAATCAGACCGCTGGCGGTGACTTTATAGCGCTTTTTCGCGCCGCTATGTGTCTTGGACTTTGGCATTGCTACTGTGATTGATCGTTCGACTGATGCTGCATTTGCTTTTGGTACTTTTTGATTTTCTCCTTGTCGGGTGCAAGAATCATCGTCATCGTTCGCCCTTCGCCGCGGATGGGCTGGTCGAACCGCGCGATGTCTTCGAGTCGTTGCCAGAATTGCTGCAGAATATTTTCGCCGAACTCCTGGTGTGTGATCTCGCGACCGCGGAAGAGAACCGTAACCTTGACTTTATCGCCACTGAGCAGAAATTCGCGTGCATGGCGCGCTTTGAAGTCTAAGTCGTGGGTGTCAGTGACGATCTTGAGCCGAATTTCTTTCAGTTGAGTTTGATGTTGTTGTTTGCGCTGCTGTTTTTCGCGCTTGTGCTGTTCGTATTGGAACTTGCCGAAGTCAATAATTCGGCAGACCGGCGGATTGGCTTGCGGGGCAATTTCGACCAAATCCATACCGCGATCGTAGGCAGCTTTGAGGGCTTCCGAAATCGGCAGAATCCCAATCATTGTTCCGCTGGCGTCCACGACGCGAACAACAGGCGCTGTAATTTCGTTGTTGATTCGAACTTTCCGCACTGAACGATCCGAGGTCGAACTACTTTTCAAACAAAAATCCTGGAATGGGCAACCCCTTTTTCTCCTTTTGCCTCATCAGCATAGTGGAGAGTGGCAGCGCGGCATTTGTACAGAAACACGTCAATGCAATTCAAATCTAACCGGTGGAACAGAAACGGCGCAAAGATACGGAACACCGATACCAAAAACAACACCGCACCGTGCATTCGATGCTATGGTCGCGCTTTATGAGTAGCAACAACTTGCCACAGCGGAATCTGCCGTGCTGCGTACTTCCGCTCGAAGGGTGTAATCGTATCGCTTGCCGACAATCGGACGCAAACACATTGCCACTGGCAAAATTCCAGCGCCTGGCAAAAGTCCTCGGCATACCATTGCTCGGTGGTCCGAAGCTCGATTGCCCGCGACGTCGCTAAAATGGTGGGCAGTATTGGATGCCCATACCAGCGGCGACCGATCTGCCACCGCTTCGGATAGGGGTTCGGATACAACAGGAACGTTTGGTGGAAGACAATGCCAGCACGGTGCGCAAGCAACCAGAACTCCTCCAGGCGTGCCCGCACAAGCAGCGCATTCGGCGGAAGAATCGGAGCACGACGGAGCCGCACCGCCGAGCGGTCCACACCGACAACGAATGCTGTTCTGTCGCGCTCTGCAAGCACGACGGTACTGGCACCTGTTCCGCATCCAGCATCGAGCACGAGCTTTTTTCCGCTACTCTGGGCTGCAGAAAGTACCTCCACCGCTGGGCGAATCGCTGCATCCATTGTTGCACTGATCGGCAGGCGATACTCGCTGCGACAATGCTTTTCGACTAACGCTCGAAGACGCTGCTGATCCATCATAGAAACGGCATGGCTGCTATTTTCGCCATCGGCAAATACGTCACGCACCGAACACGTATGGAAGATGAACGCGAACTAATCGAACGAGCAAAAAGCGGCGACAAGCAAGCCTTTACCACGCTGTACCACCGGTATCGCCCACTGGTGTACAACTTTTCGTACAACGTCTGCCACAACAAAGAGTTTGCCGAGGATGTTGTCCAGGATACGTTCATCAACGTTTATAACAAGCTTTACCAATATAACGGTCAAGCAAAATTCAGCACGTGGCTATACTCAATCGTGGTTCGCAACTGCCAGATGCACAACCGCCGCTCGCAACTGGAACAAGCAACGATTTCGATCGAGGAGCTCAACATCCCAACCGACGAAGGAGAGATCGAAACGGAGCTTCCAGGGAGTAGAGACCTCCAGCCCGACCAGATTGTCATGTCACAAGAGCTCGAGGACGCATTACATCGCGCATTGCAACAACTTCCGCTCGATTACCGGTTGCCGTACATTCTGCGCGAACTGGAAGGACTCAGCAACGAAGAAGCAGCCGATGTGCTGGGAATAAGTGTCCCGGCATTCAAATCGCGATTGCATCGGGCACGTCAATCTATCCGAGCCAAACTGAAGGATTTTGCATCAGAATAGCCGGCTTACACTATTGCGAGCACTTGCATAATGACTACCGCACACTTATTGACGATCGGCGCATTGGCGTTTATCACCTCCATTCTCGGTGGTGTGATTGGCATTGGGGGTGCAGTGATTCTTATTCCAGCATTCCTAGTCATTCCACCCCTTCTTGGACAGCCACCGATGGATATGCACGCTGTCAGCGGGATTACCAGCGTGCAGGTTTTAGCTTCCTCATTGCTGGGAGCATTTCTGCACAGCCGGCGTGGTGCATTTGATATTCGTGTGGTGCTTGCCATCGGCATACCCCTGATGCTGGCATCGTTTGTTGGAGCTCGGCTTTCGGTGGCAGTCAGCGCCCAGTTTTTAGAGGGACTCTTTGCCACCGTTGCACTGGCAGGGGCAACCTTGATGCTGCTGAGCCGGCGGGACGCCGAAGACCATGCATTTCAACTCCGCTACGGTCGTGCCATTGGCATTGCGGTGCCCGTTGGGCTCTTCGGCGGTATGGTCGGCATGGCAGGAGGATTTTTGCTTTCGCCATTGATGGTGACTGTTGTCGGCATTCCGCTCCGCATCACGATTGGCTCAACGCTCGGCATTGTCATCATTGGTGCGTTTGCTACTGCGGTCGGCAAAGCACTTGCCGGTATGGTCGAGCCAATCGCGACCGCTGCGGCAATCATCGGTGCCCTACCAGGCATGTGGCTGGGCGTTCTCATCAGTCATAAGCTCCACCTGTCGCAGCTTCGCTGGTTACTGGCGTTCGTTATCGCTGTAATCGGTCTCGGCATGCTGGTGCGCGTTCTCCTTTGAATCGTTTCTGGGTCGGCTGCATCGAATTGAATAGTCCTGTTCCATCATTTGTGGAGTTACCATGTTTTTTCGCCAGATTTACGAGAAAGGCTTAGCACATGCCAGCTACATGGTCGGTTGCCAAGCCAGTGGCACGGTCGCAGTCATTGACCCGCAGCGCGATATTGACGTGTACCTGCAGATAGCCGAGCAGGAAAAGCTCCGCATCACGCACGTTCTGGAAACACACATTCACGCCGATTTTCTCGCCGGCTCCCGTGAGCTCCAGCAGGTCACCGGCGCTGAGCTGTATTTGTCCGACGAAGGTGGACCCCAGTGGCAATATCAGTTCCCGCACGTTGGTCTCCACGATGGCGACACCTTCATGGTCGGTAACATCAAGTTTGAGGTCTGGCACACACCTGGACATACACCTGAACACATATCGTTTCTGGTCACCGACACTCCCGCATCGTCGAAGCCGATCATGTTTTTCAGTGGTGATTTTGTGTTCGTCGGTGATGTTGGGCGTCCCGACTTACTCGAAAAGGCTGCCGGCTACGCTGGAACGATGGAAAAAGGCGCACGCCAGCTCTTTGCTTCGCTGCAGCGCTTCAAACAACTGCCCGACTACGTCCAGGTACACCCGGCGCACGGTGCTGGCTCTGCCTGTGGCAAGGCTCTCGGCGCAATTCCCCATTCAACCGTTGGCTACGAAAAAATCACCAACTGGGCATTCCAATTCGACGACGAAGATGCTTTCGTGCGTGCGTTGTTGGAAGGGCAGCCCGAACCACCGCGCTACTTTGCGATGATGAAAAAACTCAACAAAGAACCGCGACCTCTCCTGCCCAACGGCAGTGTTCCGATACCGCCGCGCCTGACCGGCGAAGAAATCGAGAAGCTCCGTAGTGAGGGTGTCTTGATCGTAGATACACGCGATAAAGTTGCTTTTGCCGGTGGTTACATCCCCGGCAGCGTCAACATCCAGAATAACAACGCATTCTCTACCTGGGCTGGATGGATCATTCCCTACGACAAGCCATTTGCATTGGTAGCAGCGCCCGAACACATCGAACAGGTCATGCGTAAGCTTGTCCGCATTGGGCTTGACCATGCAGTCGGCTATGCACCAGACGTGCAGCAGTGGGCATCAAGCGGACGGGAACTTGCTGTACTCCCGCAAATGAGCGTGCATGAACTCGCCGAGCGTCTCCGCCGCGGGGAAGATGTGCTTGTGCTCGATGTTCGCAACGAAAGCGAATACACCGCTGCGCACATAGATGGTGCTTTCCACCTATTCGCTGGCTATCTGGAGCAGAACCTCGACCGCATTCCGCGTGATCGTCCGGTAGCGGTTCACTGTGCTGGCGGTGATCGTTCATCCATCGCAACGAGCCTGCTCCATCGCTACAATTTCACTAATACCATCAACGTCACCGGTGGCATCAACGCGTGGATTGCAGCCGGTTATCCTGTCGCTCGCGGTGCTACCGAACGCGTTGAAATGTGATCTTGTCTCCACCAATTACTCACGACACACAATGGAATTGACCTCGCAACCAGTCGTCAAGCCAGAACCATTGACGGCAGAAACCTTTCGCCAGAAAGTGTTCGATTACCAAACCGAGCGCGAGTGGACCTACAAAGGAACACTGCCCTGTGTCATTGACTTTTGGGCTGAGTGGTGCGGACCCTGCCGTATGCTCGCCCCAATCTTTGAAGAGCTGGCGCAGGAATACGCCGGCAAGGTGCAGTTCTACAAAGTGGACACCGACGCTGAGCAAGAACTGGCAATGGTATTCGGCATTCGCAGCATTCCATCGCTGCTGTTTGTACCGCTCGGAGGTAAGCCGCAAATGGCAGTCGGTGCTCTCCCCAAACCAACACTGAAAGAGATCATCGAGAAAGAGCTGCTGCCAACGCTTGCTACCGATCAACCGCCTGCACCCGAGCAAACAGAGGAAGAAGAACCACTGGCAGAAGACGAAATCTCGCCTGCTCAGCTCAAGGCTTTGATCGAGCAGCAGTCGGATGGATTCATACTGCTCGACGTCCGTTTCCCTGATGAACACGCGCAACGGAAAATCGAATACGAACGGCAATTACTCATTCCTTTGCCAGAGCTTGAAGAGCGCATCGCCGAGCTTGAACCCTACCGCACCATGCAGATTATTGCCTACTGCCGTAGCGGTGGTCGGAGTGCTCGTGCAACCGAACTTCTCAAGGCTCATGGGTTCAATGTGCGCAATCTCCGCGGTGGCATTCTGAGCTGGCAATAAATCCCGCTTGCTGGAATGGAGAGCGAGCCTTCCTCCCGCCGAGCGAAGGCTCGTTTTGTCATACTTCAAGTGAAACAAATCACAACGCGCGTGAATTACTGCGAAGTCAAATCAACCGACGGTCTATGAGAAGACGTGCTCCATTGTGCCTACTGATTACTGCACTCCTGCTCACACACAGCCCAGCACTGCATACCCAGGTTGCAGGCGAGCAGCTTCCCGATAGCCGCCTCATTATTCGGGTGCTGTCTGCGCCGCAAGAACTCGACCTTGATCGGCGAACGACGTTTTACCCATTTCACTTCAATCCATCGGACTCTATCGCGCGTGTGTACCGCCAGCAGCTTGCGCGATATAGCCTGCGTCTCGATAGCATCAGCGAGCTGGAGGCATTTCGCCGAGCACTTGCCTGGGTCGGAACTCGATGGATTCACCACTCCGACAACACCGTTGCACCGACAGTCAGCACACTCGAGTTGCTTGAGCGCGCACAAAATGGCGAACGTTTTACCTGTGTTGAGTATGCTCGGCTGCTTGTGGAAGTGCTCACGGCTTATGGCTTTCCTGCACGCATGGT
>JBBIUD010000007.1:0-16110 GCA_037440485.1 Chlorobiota bacterium | reverse complement strand
CAGTATTTTGGCGCGGACTGACTATCCCTGGTTATGCCAAACGATGGTGCCACCGGAACACTACCCCGCCCAGCCCTGGGGACCGCGCGCTCGCGTGCTCGAAGCACTTCTTCTCGGCGAGCTGGTAGCAATATGGATTGTCGGACTTTGGGGCTATGCACGACTGCCCGAGCGTGTCCCGCTCCATTTTGGGATAGATGGCAGCCCGACATCATACGGGAGTAAGTCGGTTTTACTCGGCGTGCCACTGGCGTTCAGTATTGCACCGGTGGTTGTGTTTCTTGTGGCGCGGTTTCGGTTTGTGCTCTTGTCGCGTTTTCCATACTTGGTCAATCTGCCGGCATTTTTTCTGCACGCAGAGTCACTGCCACCGGTGCGTCGTAGTCAGTGGGTCAATCGGTACTTCGAGTTGATGCTGGCGATGGGAGTGGTGCTGACGGCGTATTTGCTCGCATTGGAGATTGTTATGGGCATGAGCATGATCAGCGGACGTCTTGGTGACTGGTCTGTAGTGCTCATCACCGCTGTGCCGCTGGTGATTGTTGGCGGCTTTGTCTATCGCCTCAAAGCACTGGCGGCTGAGCTTACACGCCAGGCAAGAGCAGAAACCACAATCGAGCAGCCAAGCTAACCGGCATGCGCATTACACTTCGCATCGGCTGATGCCGATATTTGCAGCAGCAGTGCGGTGCAATCAGCAACGGCGCTGTGCGTCCTCTGCAACAAAAATAGCGGTGCTGGCGCTGTTGACAGCACCGCAGGTGCGATAGACCACCGACGACAAACAATTTTCTGATGAGCGATGGACGGCAACTTTTCAAATCGTGTACAGGAAGTCATTCGGCTAAGCCGTGAAGAAGCTTTGCGGTTGGGCCACGACTACATTGGCACCGAGCATCTGCTTCTCGGTATCATCCGAGAAGGCGAGGGCATTGCCGTAAAAATTCTGCGCAACCTGGATGTGGACCTCTACCAGCTCAAAAAAGCAATCGAGGAAACCGTCCGCACCACCAGTGGCACGCTGACCATCGGCAATATTCCGCTGACAAAGCAAGCCGAGAAGGTTCTCAAAATCACCTATCTGGAAGCCAAGCTCTACAAAAGCGATGTCATCGGTACCGAGCATTTGTTGTTGTCACTGCTGCGCGACGAGGACAACATCGCCGCGCAGGTGCTCGCGCGGTTTGGCGTCACCTACGATGCTGCCCGCAAGGAACTCGATTCGATCACCTCGGGCAAGTCCTCGCCATCATCGTCGCGAAGCGGCAGCAGTGCACGTCGCAAAAGAGAAATGCCCGAACGCGTCAAAACGCCCGTCCTCGACAACTTTGGTCGCGACCTAACGAAACTGGCTATCGAGGGGAAACTCGATCCGGTCATTGGTCGGGAGCGAGAAATCGAGCGGGTAGCACAAGTGCTCGCCCGACGCAAAAAGAACAATCCGGTGCTCATCGGTGAACCCGGCGTTGGCAAAACGGCGATCGTCGAAGGCTTAGCGCTCAAAATAGTCGAGCGGAAGGTGCCGCGCGTGCTCTACGATAAGCGCATCGTGACGCTCGATCTGGCGGCATTGGTTGCCGGAACCAAGTACCGCGGGCAGTTCGAGGAACGCATGAAGGCGGTCATGAACGAGCTGGAAAAAGCTAAGGATGTCATCTTGTTCATTGATGAAATCCATACGATCGTTGGTGCCGGTGGTGCCTCCGGCTCGCTGGATGCATCGAATATGTTCAAGCCAGCGCTGGCACGCGGCGACATCCAGTGCATCGGCGCAACTACGCTCGATGAGTACCGCCAGTACATCGAAAAAGATGGTGCGCTCGAGCGTCGCTTCCAAAAAATCATCGTTGATCCTCCCAGCGCCGAGGAAACACTCCAAATTCTGGAAAACATCAAGGACCGATACGAAGAGCACCACAGCGTCCGCTACACCGACGAAGCGATCACTGCCTGTGTGCGGCTGTCGGAACGCTATATAACCGACCGATACTTCCCCGACAAAGCCATTGACGTCCTCGACGAAGCAGGCGCACGCGTTCATCTGGCTAATTACACAGTGCCGCAGGAAATTTTGGATTTAGAACAACGCATCGAAGATGTACGCAAGCGAAAAAATGAGGTCGTCCGAGCGCAGCGTTTCGAGGAAGCGGCAGCCTTGCGCGACGAAGAAAAGCGTCTGCAGAATCAACTCGAACGCGCCAAGGATGAATGGGAAGAGCAAGCCGTCGAGCAAGTCTTTACCGTCACTGCCGACGATATTGCCGATGTCGTCGCGAGCATGACCGGCATTCCGGTCAATCGCATTGCCGAGAGCGAATCGGAAAAATTGTTGCGCATGGCCGACGAGCTCAAAAAGCAAATCGTTGGTCAGGACGAAGCCGTCGAGCAACTAGCGCGAGCTATTCGGCGTGCCCGCGCTGGACTGAAAGATCCTGCCCGGCCGATTGGCTCGTTCATGTTCTTGGGTCCGACCGGTGTCGGGAAAACAGAACTCGCAAAAGCACTGGCGCGCTATATGTTCAACACCGAAGATGCGCTCGTCCGTATTGACATGAGCGAGTACATGGAAAAATTCAGCGTCTCGCGCTTGATTGGTGCGCCGCCGGGCTATGTTGGCTACGAAGAAGGTGGGCAGCTCACCGAAAAGGTTCGGCGCAAGCCATATAGCATTGTGCTGCTCGACGAAATCGAGAAAGCGCATCCTGATGTGTTCAACATCCTGCTCCAGGTTTTCGACGATGGGATTCTGACCGATGGATTGGGGCGTCGGGTGGACTTCAAAAACACTATCATCATCATGACATCCAACGTCGGTGTGCGTGATCTCAAAGCGGGCGGCAAGATTGGCTTTGCCACGGGCGCTGAGTCCGACGATAAGTACGAGGCAATGAAGCAAACGATCGAGGAAGCATTGCGACGGATGTTCAACCCCGAGTTCCTCAACCGGATTGACGATTACATCATCTTCCGACCGCTGCAGAAAGAGCACATCTACCAGATCATCGAGCTGCAACTGGAGCGGCTCTATAAGCGGCTGGGGCAGCAAAATATGACGCTCGAACTGGCACCGAGTGCCAAAGAATTCCTGGCTGAAAAAGGTTATGATGAAAAGTACGGTGCGCGTCCGTTGCGCCGTGCCCTGCAGCGCTACCTGGAAGACCCGCTGGCGGAGGAAGTTCTCCGCGGCAAATTCAAGGACGGCGCCCACATCGTTGCAACACTCGATGCCAGCGGTTCAGGGCTAACCTTTAGTGAATCAAGTCCGGAAACAGCAGCGCCAGCACTGGCTACCGCCGACGAATAAGTCTGCTGCGGATTGGTCACAAAATACTTTTGCCGACAACCAGGTGTGCGTCGCCGATCAATCCGACACCGAGTGCACACTCAGACAACGTCTGCGCGGGGGTCAAAAGATCAGCCCCTGCGCATTTTTTTATTCCCCGCTAGCTTGCATTGCGTACTGCCGTCCTGCCTCGGTGATTGCCCAGATACCCCGTGGGCTGTCTTTTCGCAGCAAACCTTGACGGAGCATGGTTGTTCGAGCCAGGTAAACCGTTACCTTCCAGCGCGGCTGATCAGTTGTGGATGTGGTCTCAAAGTCACCGGGCTTGAGAATACTCTTCATGCGCTCGAGGACGTCGTCAACAACCTCGGCGGCGGGAGCTTCTCCCCCCCTTGCCAACAACGATTGCAAGATGGGTAGGTAGAACGCGCGCTCGGATGTTCGAATGCCCGTCGGAGTCGGACCGCGCCGCTTTGTGGGCGCCGGCGTTGTACCGGCAGGCTCAACCGGCGATGGGGAAACACTTGTGCCGGTCTCTGCTGCTGTCATCGGTGATGTCGCCGGTTTTGTTTCTAATACGGTTTCTTTCTTTTTTTCCGGTGTTTTTTTGGCTTGCTTCTGCTCAGGTTTTTGTTTTAGTGTCACTTTTTTTGTTTGTTTTGGTGCTGCTTTTTTAGCTGGTGTGGAGATAGCGGGTGCAGCTTTGCTTGACGGCGGTGTCACAACACTTTTTCCAGCGCGCGCAAGGTCCATAAGTTGCTCGACCAATTCCCGCATTTTGAGCGTTCGCTCAACCGCTTGCAAACTCGATTGCAATGCGGCGTAATCGCTGCGGTTGATGGTATCGAGCAATTGCGTTTGTGCTGTGCGCAACTCGGCTAAAATTATTTGCTGCAAACCAGACAGCCGCTGAGCGAGAGTAATCTTTGGTTTTTGTTTCGAGGGCATCGCAAATGAATAAAAAAATGGTACACACGGTGCAAATATACGAGCCAGGGGGGATTCCCTATAAAACTTTATAGCTCTGTCGCCGCGCGTCTCCCAGCTTCCCAGCTATCGAGTGCGGCAACGACCGTTGTGGCGATGCCCTGGAGTGCTTCCTCGGTCAAAAATGCTTGATGGCTGGTGATCAAGACATTTGGGAATGTTAATAGCCGCGTAATAAGGTCATCGGTGACGATGTCCTCCGAATGATCGTAGAAAAAAAGCCCGGCTTCCTCTTCATACACGTCGAGTCCGAGATAGCCGATTTTGCGTTTTTTTAGCGCTTCAATCACATCGCGTGTGTTGAGCAAACCACCCCGAGCAACGTTGATGAGCATCACCCCATCGGGCATGAGTGCGAGCGTTTCGCGGTTGATAACGTAGCGTGTCTGCGGAGTAAGTGGAGCACAGAGAACAATAATCCGACTTTCCGCGCAGAGCCGTTCCAGCGACACGTACTCGACGCCATAAGCAGCGCACAGCTCCGGTCGTACGGTGATGTCGCACCCCAGCACGCGGCATCCGAATCCATGGAGGATGCCGGCAAGCGCCGAGCCGATCCGCCCAACACCAAAAATACCGACGGTTTTACCGTGCAGGTCGAAGCCAACCAACCCCTCGAGCGAAAAATTGAGTTCGCGGACTCTGCTATGGGCACGGATGAGTTTCCGGTTGAGCGCTAGGATCATCCCGATAGCATGTTCAGCAACAGCATAGGGTGAATATTCGGGCACATTAGCAACAAAGATACCCAGCCGGTGTGCATGGTTGATGTCTACGTGGTTATAGCCTGCCGAACGGAGCGCAAGGTAGCGAACACCGCGAGCATATAGAACATCAAGCACCGGTGCAGAGCCATCGTCGTTGGCGAAGATGAGCGCTGCCGGGTAACCGTCGGCAAGGACAGCGGTGGTGGCGTCGAGTCGGTGCTCAACGAATCTGAGCTGGTGCCGCTCTTGTGCAGCAGCACTCAAGAACGGGCGCTCGAAGGCATGGGCTGAATACACAATTGCGCGCATCGCTGGTACACCAAGTTATGAGCACAGCAAAAATAGAAGCTGAACCTACCAAAAGCAAGGACGGGTGTTGCATGAAAGAGTAGGCGTCGTATATTTGCAATTAGAAAGGAGTCCTAAAATACTCCGATGCATTGTTTCACAATTTTTTGGAGGGTTCTATGCGTCGCATTTCTTTGATTGTTCTGGCAGTTGCAGTCGTTGCGCTGGTGGTGATTGGTGTTCGCTTGTCGTCGTCACCACACCCGGAGGTAGCGTATCCGGAGGGTTATCGCTCGTGGACGCATGTGAAGACGCTCATTCTGCGCCCAGGACACCCGCTCTACGATGGGTTCGGTGGTATTCACCACGTCTATGCGAACGATGTGGCATTGCCCGTCCTCAAGGCTGGCAGCGGCAAATTCCCCGATGGTTCGGTGCTGGTCTTCGATCTTTTCGAGGCGCCCGAAGCTGATAACGCCATCAGCGAAGGCGAGCGAAAGGTCACAGCGGTCATGGTTAAAGATGCCAAGCGCTACAGCCAAACAGGTGGCTGGGGTTTCGAAGCCTTCAAAGGCTCAAGCCGTGAACGCATCGTCAAGGACCCCGTCAAAGATTGCTACACCTGCCACTCCGGGCAAGCACATCGCGATTACGTGTTTAGCCAGTGGCGGCCGTAAGACGCACGCGAACGAGAAACTCTCACTGTGCGGTGAGAGGATGCGACCGAACAAACAGTCCCACGATGGTTGAATGTTGCAGGTGGCTGCAGATGCAGCCACCTGCACTCGCGTATATAGTAGCCGGCATGACTGCTGAAGCGATTCCCCCACCACCGGTGGTCGCTCATCACCGATGGTGTATGAAGAAGCTCCTAACGCAAAATCGAAGCAGATGGAAAGACGTTTACTTCTGCGATTGGACGAACCGTGCGTCGAGCAAACAGGTGTTTGGCAATAGAAAGAGGCTCTCCGCGTGGACGACTTGTCTGGAAAGCCAGACTTTATCCTTGGAGAGTGCAAAACCATATCGTTGTAAGTTTGTACAGCACCGCTTGGTAACAATTCGATGCAGAACGATCATTCATCGCTGGTTGCGGCACTGGAACGTATCGCTACCGTTGTTCGCCATCTGCAGTGGAGTGCAGCATACGCAGAGGGTATCAACCCAATCCAACTCCAGGTTCTCCAGCTTTGCGCTGCTCGCCAGCCGGTTGCGTGTACGCCAACGGCATTAGCTACTGAACTGAATGTGTCAGCTCCCTCAATCAGCGATACGCTGTCGGCATTGGAACGCAAGCAATTGGTATTGCGGCAGCCCCATCCCACTGATCGCCGAGGAACGATCGTAACGCTGACCGAAAGGGGACATGCATTGTTGGAACGCTTACGCCGCTGGGATAAACCTCTTCAAACCTCCATTGCAACGCTCCCAGAAGCGCAGCAGGAGGCAACCTACGAAACGCTTTTAGAGCTGCTCCGCCAACTTTATCGGGATGGGCTTATTTCAATGCCACGGATGTGCCTAACCTGCCGCTGGCTGGAGCGCACCGAACACAACTACCGCACGCCCTACCGCTGTCGCCTGCTGGCGATGGACCTACTCCCGCTGGAGCTGCGCATAGACTGCCCCGAGCATCAAGCAGACTAATACCGCAGCGTCATCGCAATCTGGTGGCACGGCTGAAGCCGTCCATCCGGTATGAACGTCACCCGACCTTTGTGCAAAATTGTTGCCTCGATGATGTCATCAACGACGTCATCAATAACTCCCGGCTCGGTGGGATCATCGGCAAGGGTGAACGTGCGGTGCTCGGCATCCCAGCGCCCGGGGACAGAGTAATTCTGTTCAACCAACAATAGATCGGCTCTGCCTTCGCGAGAAAAATGCCACATATCCGCGATGGAACAGGTGTAGCGTCCTGCTTTGATAGCATCTGCCAGTTCTTCGAGCGCAGCTGCAGCGCGCTGCTCAACGTAGTTATCCAGAGCGGGGGCAACGGCGCTGGCGATCTGGTGCGGCGTAGCATCGCTCATGCTACCGTCGAGTTCAGCGATAATTGTATAGTGGCTCGAGCGCACCTCGGCAAAGTAGGCGCGATTCCGCTCAACCCCAATGACGACCACCAGCGGTTGCGTCGTCCCAATTGTCTGCCGAAGCGCCTCGTCCACTCGGCGGAAATAATGCCGGTATTGCTCATCGCGGTACTTCGAGGGATCCTTTCCAAAACCGCCCGGCAGGGGATTATCCGGATCGCCCGACTGAGGACCATCATACGGAAACGGAAAATGCGACGACTGTACCTCCACAAGGTGATTACCATAGCCTTCCAGCAGTCGAGTGCGGTCGGTACTGAGCACGACGACCCAATAGTGCAGCAACCGACTTTGCGCAACAACCACATCACGTGTGGCAAAGGTTTGGTCAATGATCACACGCTCGCGGACGGGAACCGGAAGGTAGACAATTCGCTCGGTTCCATCGCCGACAAAGACCACCAATCCATCGAGCGTGTGTTGCCAGTCAATCCGCTCGGCAAGAGTCGCTAATTGCTCATGGACCTGAGCAACCTCGCGTTTGGGTAGCTCTGCCGCTAAGCGGTTGCGAACCTGCCGCACCAGATCTTTGAAGCGGATCGGGTCCTGTTGGTTATCGGGAAATGCACGATGTGTCGGCATTGCGATGGTCACCAGTGGATAGCCACGCCGCGATTGAAGGTCCTTGAGTTCCTCGGCGGAAAGAAGAGTGTGCATGTGTGATTCGGATGACGGTAAATAGTTTGAACTTGCTGTAGCGAAAATAATCGTGTGTTGGCATTTGATTTGCGTGGATTGGACGCCGATGGAAACATGGATGTTCACAATTGATGAGCCGCTGCCGGCGGCATGGCGTGCGTGCATCGAGCGATTTCCACCGCAGCGGTGCGACGTGTACATGCACCCGGCATACTGCGCACCGTGGCTGCGGTGGGAAGGCGGGAGCGCCGTCGCTCTCTGGGATCAGATCGAGGGTATCGAGTGTCTCTACTGCGTTCTGGTCAAGCCGCTCCCTGAGCCAGTGGATGAACACTGGCGCTACGATGCACAGTCCTTCTACGGCTATGGTGGAATTATCACTTCAGCGCCGGCACCGCCAGCAGTCCTCGATCGCTTCAACGATGCGGTGGATGCATGGATGCAGCAGCACGGCGTCGTCGTTGAGTTTGTCCGTCAGCATCCGCAGTTGCACCCAGTCGCTCAGCAGGCACGTCGGGCAGAGTATCGCCTGGTGCGAACCAACGTCTATGCCGAACCGCCATCGGCGGCGTTAGCAGCGCTCGATGCTGCTACCCGACGGAATATCGCCAAAGCCCATCGCAATGGCATCCGCATTGAGCAATGGAGTGCCAGCCACGGTGCAGAGATATTCAGCAGGCTCTACCAGCGCACGGCTGCGCGACTCCAGATGGATGCTTTTTACCACTTCCCGCGCGAATATTTTGTCGAGACTGCAGAGCTGCTCGGCGATCGCGTGTGGTATCTGGTTGCGCTGCTTGAGGAAACCCCGATCGCGGCACTGATGGTGATCGAGTCGGGTACGGCACTAACCTACCACCTGGGCGCCTCCGATGAGCAGTACTGGTCGCTTCGACCGAACGATGCACTCTTTGCGCACCTCCTGCAGATTGCATCCCATCAGCGCAACAATCGCACCGTCAGCCTCGGTGGGGGTACTAGTGCAGACCCCAACGATTCGCTCTATCGCTACAAATCCAAGTTTGGCAATCAGCATCGGCCGGTGTATATCGGCGCGCGCATCCACCAGCCGCAGGTATATCAGCAGCTCTGTCACCAGTGGGAGACGGCCAACCCTGAGCGCGCAGCGCAGTATCGCCACTACGTGTTGCGGTACCGCATCGGTGAGTTCGACCACCGCCTGGTGGTGCAATGAAACGGGTCCTGGTTGTTGGTCAGCGCGACAGTGTGCTCGATGTGCTCCTTGCCAGTGATGCAGTAACCGTCAGCGGTTGCCTTGCAATAGCGGGTTCCTACCTGGAGCGAAGTGCACGCGAGCGTGGTATCCCGACGCAGTCGTTTCAGACACGGGAAAAACGCGCGGCACTTTCTGCAATGATGTCTGCCGGCTTTGATCTCTTGCTTTCGGTTGGGTGTCCGTGGCTATTGCCGAGTGCCGAACTCCAGTGCCGGCATCCGAGGGCACTCTTTGCCAATGTGCATCCGTCGTGCTTACCACGCTTGCGCGGCGGTCATCCCCTCAACGGGGCGATCTTACTCGATGAACCGCGGATTGGTGCAACCGTGCATTGGATGGACGAGGATTTCGATACGGGAGCCATTGTCGCGCAAGTCTGCATCGAGCGAACCAGCGATCTTGACCTGGGCTTGCTCTATGCCGTCTCGCGCATGCTTGAAGCTGAGGCGATGCAGGCAGCGCTCAACCGCTGGGTAGCCACCAATTTTGCACCAACGGGTATGCCGCAGACAGGACCGCCGAGCTCCTACACGCGCCGCTGCGAGGATATGCAGTGCAACGCTGCAACCAGTGATAGCCAGGAGTTGATCGCTCGTGTGCGGGCATTCGGAGTACCGAGCCAGGGTTGTCGGGTGATCCTTGCCGACGGCACAGTGGTGGTTGCACTCGATGCTGCACCGATCGTCAATGCGTACCTGCTCGCCCGGTTCGGCGCAGCGCCGGCGGGGAGTGTCGTGCTCCGCACCGAGGAAAGCCTGCTTGTTCGCACCCGCGACGGCATCGTCAAACTGCGTACCCAGGGCGCAACGTCTGGCGGTTAGTCCTCCAGTATCGCGCCGCAGTGCGGGCAACGATGAGGGGTTCTCTGCCGGCGGCGCTGCAATTCGCGCAGAAACCCCGTGCTCAATATCGCCGTCGGTAATGCTACTAACCCAATACCCATGACCGCAACGATACCGCCAACAACTTTTCCCCACGCTGAAATCGGGTACACGTCGCCGTAGCCAACAGTGGTCAGTGTAATGACTGCCCACCAGAGCGCCGATGGGATGTCCGGAAATTGCTCCGGTTGGTGTGGATGTTCGATGTAGTACATCGCCGACGAGGCAAAGACCAGCAGTATAACCAACACGCTCAGCGATGCCGCAATTTCACGCCGCTCGGTGCGGACAACGGTGACCAAGATTGACAGCGTGTGTGAGTAGCGGATAAAACGCAACAGGCGGAACACCAAACGGAAAGCGCGCAAAAACCGCAGGTCAATTCCCGGAAACAGCAGCGGCATATAAAACGGCGCGATTGCCAACAGGTCAACAATTGCCAGCGGGGTAACCATAAACCGCAGCCGTCCCCACACGGGGTGCCGATAACGGTGGTCGGCGGTGCACGCCCACAAACGCCCGATATATTCGACCGTAAAGATGCCAACCGAAATTGCATCGAACCACCAGAGCTGCTCTCCCCAGCGTGCGTGAATACTCGGGACTGTTTCGATAATGCCCGCAATCACGTTGAGAAAAATCAGCACAAGCAAACCAGCGTCAACGATCTGTCCCAACCGTTGCGAGGCTGTCGGTGTGCCGGTCAGAATATGCCAGAGGCGATAGCGGAATCTCATAGGTCAGTTCAGCGAAACGGTGAACTAATCGCAGCAAAAATTACGGAAGGAATCGAACCAGGATATGGGCAGTGTAATTTGCAGGAAGGAATCGTCTGCTCGATACTGCAATGCAACAACTTCTTCCTGGTCTGCACAAGTTCGAGTCTGAAATTTTCGGCTCGCTGCAGGGAATGTACGAGCAATTAGCGCGCGGTCAGCATCCGCACACGCTGTTTATCACCTGTTCCGATTCGCGCATTGACCCGCTGCTGCTGACGCAGAGTAAACCGGGCGATCTGTTCATTCTCCGTAATGCTGGCAACATCATACCGCCGTATGGCTCCGGCGCGTGGGGTGAAGCTGCAACTATTGAATTTGCTGTCGCGGGCTTGGGGGTCGAGAATATCATCGTCTGTGGACATTCGCTTTGCGGCGCGATGAAAGGGTTACTCGAGCCACCGCCAAACTTTCCGGCGCTAACCGAATGGCTCCGCTTTGCCGAAGCAACGCGGCGCATCGTCAGCGACCTCTACAGCCAGCGCAGCAGTGCCGAGCAACTCAATGTTGCAATCCAAGAAAATGTCTTGCTCCAGATCGAGCATTTACGCACGCATCCAGCCGTTGCATCGGCACTGGCAGCGCAGAAGCTCCGCATTTATGGTTGGGTGTATAAACTCGAAACCGGCGAAGTGTTCAACTACAACCCCCAGGCACAGCAATTCGAAAAAGTCACACGCGATTATCGCCCGGTCGCGACTGTTCCGTATGCGACGACGATTTGAGCTGCTGCTTCTGGTAGCGATCACCACCTGCACAGAACTGGTGGTGGCGAAACCAGCAAGCTGGGTAATGCTGCTCTCCCAGCCACCTCTTGACCAGCAGCAGCGGTGGCACGCTTGGCTGGAGCTGCAACCGCGATTTGATCTTGAACCGGTTGCAGCACATCAGCTCGTTGTTCGACCCGGGGTGAGCTATAGTCTGGATGCGCACCTGTCGCTGACGGCTGGCTATGCTTGGATTGGGACGTACCGACCGGCAACCGTCATCGAGCATCGCGTCTGGCAGCAGGTACAATGGGCGCAGCCAGCGCTCGGTGTTCGCCTGCGACTGGAAGAACAGTTTTTTGCCGATGGCACCCGGCTTCGATTTCGATGCCAGGTGCGCGGTGTGTTGCAAACCTCCTTGCTGCCGATTATTCTCAGCGATGAGTGGTTCGGCATTCCAGCGATCTGGCAGCGGGAGCGTGTACCGGGCTATGATCAGAACCGTGTTTTTCTTGGAGTGGCAATACCGCTCCAGCATGGACTTCGCGTAGAAGCAGGGTATTTGAACGTGCACTATCGCGGAAATTCAATACGTCATTGCCTGGCGATTTCGATCATTCACCAACCTTAGGCGGAGTGAGCGTGAGCAGCAGAGCTTCGAAAACGTGGATCCAGGATTTTCTTGCCTCGCTGGTTGTTTTTCTTGTCGCGTTACCCTTGAGCATGGGTATAGCAGTTGCCTCTGGAGTGCCACTGGAAAAAGCAGCACCGGTGGGATTGTTGACTGCTGCGATCGGTGGTATTGTCGTGGGCGCACTCGGCGGCTGTTCCTTGCAGGTCAGCGGTCCAGCGGCAGGCTTAGCGGTGATGGTCTCGCTGTTCATCGAAGAACTCGGCTACGGTGGCTTGGTGATGGCAACATTGCTCGGTGGGCTAATCCAGATTGCGGCTGGGATCGCACGTATCGGGCAAATATTTCGGGCGGTCGCACCTGCCCTCATCGAAGGTATGCTCGGCGGTATCGGCGTGCTCATTTTTGCTTCGCAGTTCCACGTGATGATTGACGATGTCCCGCCCGGCACAAGCCGTGAATTTGGTGGCATCATCAATCTGTGGACCATTCCGGGTGCCATCGTCAAGGCGTTTACGATTCCGGAGCATTTGGCACCAGCCTCGATGGGTGTTCTAACGGTCCTGGTGATTGTTGCATGGGCACGTTTTGCACCAGCGCGACTGCGGCTGTTGCCTCCACCGTTGATAGGGGTGGTGGTAGCAACGATTGCTGTTGCACTGCTCGATTTGCGCGTTCAGCAAGTGCCGGTGCCAGCGCAGGTGCTCGAAATCATCACCCTCACGACGACCGAGAGTCTATCGCGTCTGCTGGATAAAGCCATCTGGGTAGCGGCACTTTCGATAGCGTTTGTCGCCAGCGCAGAGTCACTGCTGACAGCAACAGCAGTTGATGCCATGCAGAATCGTACCCCCCGGACCAACTACAACCGCGAATTATTCGCTCAAGGGGTGGGTAATACCATCAGTGGGCTGCTGGGGTTGATCCCGATGACCGGTGTTATCGTGCGTTCCACGGCAAATGTCATAGCCGGTGCTCAAACGCGGCTGTCGTCGGTTCTCCACGGTGTGTGGATTCTGGCATTTGTGATGCTTGTGCCGGATGTACTGCGGTTGATACCGGTCTCATCGCTAGCAGCCGTGTTGGTCTATACAGGCGTTCGCCTTATGAAATTTCATGTGCTGGTTCAGCTCTGGCGTACCGATCGCGCTGAAGCCATCGTGTATGCACTCACGATGGGGACGGTCATTGCCGTTGATTTGCTGACTGGCATTGTGGTTGGGTTGATCGCTGCCGTGCTCAAATTGCTTTATTCGCTGACTCACCTGGAGACAACCGTCGAGCATGCTGCCGATGGCACGGTAACGGTGTACTTACGCGGTGCAGCAACGTTTCTGCGGTTGCCCCAACTAGCTGCCATCCTGGAAAGTCTGCCCGCAGATGCAAAGGTGCACGTGCATTTTGAGCAGCTCACCTACATTGACCACGCATGCTTGGACGCACTGGTCAAGTGGGAGCAACAGCTCAGGGCGCACGGTGGCGAGCTTACCATTGATTGGGAATCGCTCCACGGGGTCTTCCAGCGAACAGCGTGGAATGCAGCAGCGAAATAAACCCCAGTCGGTTAGACCCTGAAACAAGTTCAGGGTGATGAGGTGACGAGCGGCGTATATCGTGTGCCTATGTCTGCAAGCGTCATGCTGAACTTGATTCAGCATCTCTGTCCAGGTCCTCCCAGCGTCATGCCGAACTTGTTTCGGCATCTGGAGACCCTGAAACAAGTTCAGGGTGACGAGGTGACGAGAGGCGTATATCATGTGCCTATGTCTGCAAACGTCATGCTGAACTTGATTCAGCATCTGAAAAAGACCCTGAAACAAGTTCAGGGTGACGGCATGAGGGAATGTGACCCTGAAACGAGTTCAGGGTGACAACACACGGGGAAACAAGACCCTGAAACACGTTCAGGATGACAGGGCGGAAGTGTTAGGAGTGCGTGCGTTCCCGTGTCCACGAATGTCAGGCTGAACGTGTTTGTCAGCATCTGGAAGCATCGCAGAGAGCCTCTGCCAGTATTGTGCTGAGCGTGTCAGCGGCAATGGGACGCCCGCAGATTTCCTCCAGCGTCACGCTCCGTCGGGCAAGGTATGCTGCCAGTTCGGCGGGATTCGAGCAGCCGCGCAGATAAAACGGCAATCGCTGGTGCCCACTGCCGAGTAATAGAGAGCCGTGCTGGAGCAGAACGTCGCCATAGAGCCGCTGTGCACTGCCGACCAACTTCCGCCCACGCCAGACCAGCTCCGAGCGTGCGCTCGAGGCAAAACAGAGCCACCGCGTCGGTTCACGCTGAAAGAGCATCGGGAAGTCTGGCTGCGCTCGTGCAACAGTCAGATCAGAAATGCCAAACTGCGATGCCAGCACATGTGCTAACCATTGGTGCCAGGCGTGGTACACCTGCCCATGGGTAAGCCCATCATCTAACCGGAGCACAAGAGCGTAGGTCAGTTCGGTAGCGTGCAGAATAGCACGCCCGCCTGTGGGACGCCGAACAAGCTCGATGCCGTCGGCATCGGCACGCTCACGATCAATGTCCGATTCGGGCTGCTTATTGCCCAGCGAAATACACCACGGCGTCCACCAGTAGAACCGCACCAGTACACGCCGATCGCTCGGTGCAGCAATGAGTGCATCCGCCATTGCCTGATCGCGCTGCATGTTCTCGCTGCCCGATCGCGCACCATCGGTCACGATGTCGCTGTGGCGTAACCGCACGAAAAAGGACTCAAGCCGTTCCGTTGTTATCATGTATGCAAGATACGGTGACCAGCGCAGGCGCAGCAGAACAAGGCGCCGTATTTTCGCCGCAGTTTGTTCCATGCAAGCATGGTGCGACCATGTACATTGCCAAAGAGATTGTTGCCGATGTTCTCTCGCCGATTGTTGGCGAAACACTCGAGACCTACGAGCATCGCGGGCAGCTTTCGATCATCGTCTCGCGGGAGGAGCTCATCGAGGTGCTGCTGCAATTGCGGGACCATCAACTCACGCAGTTTGATCAATTGCTCGATGTGACCGCCATTGATTGGCTCGATCGCAAGCCCGTGCGCTTTGAGGTGGTCTATTTTCTCTACTCGATTCCGCTCAAGCATCGGCTGCGCGTGAAGGTACCAGTCTCAATAGACGATCCGGTCGTGCCGACGGCAACAGTGGTCTGGGAAAGTGCCAATTGGTACGAACGCGAGACCTACGACATGTACGGCATTCGCTTCGAGGGACACCCCGACTTGCGGCGATTTTACATGCCAGAAGACTACGTTCACCCCGAAACGGGCGAGCCGCTCTATCCACTGCGGAAGGATTACCCGCTGATGGGGATACCGGGTGCTGCGCCACTGCCGGATTTTCCCGAGCGAGAGCTTTGGCTCCAGCGCCGACGGGAGTATCTGGAAAAGTATCCACCTAATCCGTTGGACACGTCCTACACATTTCCACCGGAAAAACCGAACGCATAGACGATGTGCCAACCGGCTGGCTGCGTATCTTGCCGCCGGTGCAATGGAATACCCCGTCTGAAGCGACCGTATGCTGCGGTATTTGTTTGTGGACTTCAACGCCTATTTTGCCGCGGTTGAGCAACACCTTCGACCCTCGTTGCGCGGCAAGCCGGTCGGTGTCGTTGCGGTGATGACCGATCGCACCTGCCTGATTACGGCAAGCTACCAGGCGCGTCGTTATGGTCTTCGGACCGGCACTCCCGTCCGCGAAGCGCTCCGCAAGTGTCCAGACTTAGTGTTGGTGGAAGCACGTCCGGCGGTGTATGTTGAAATGCACCATCGCTTGATCGAGTTGATCGAGCGGTGCATCCCCATTGCGCAGGTCTGTTCCATTGATGAGGTGCTCTGCTCGCTGAGCCCGGCAGAATCGGATCCCCAGCGTGCGTG
>JBBIUD010000006.1:0-16389 GCA_037440485.1 Chlorobiota bacterium | reverse complement strand
GCAAGCCTTCAGGTGACACTGTCAGTTCGAGATTAGCGAGCAGTTCCGTAAAATTTTTATCATTGGCAAGCTGAGTCAACTTCTCTTTGATCTTCTCTGCAGCAGAAGCAAGCTTTGCTGCGGCTTCTGCGCTATCACGATATGCCTGCTCACGAAGATGCTTGCTCAAGGTATCGAGTAATGCTTTCTCCCACTTTTGTTGTGATTCGATGTACGAATCCTGTGTGCCTGGATTATTTCCTTTCGTATCGTAACTGCCGGCAGATAAATTCTCATCGATGGGGATTTTCTTGCCCGTCAAAAAGCTGAACAACCCAGGATCGCGAAAAAAGCTTGCAATCCGCTGCCGATTATCCGGACTCAAGCCTAAAATCCACATCACCAAAAAAAAACGCCATCATAGCGGTTACAAAGTCAGCATAGGCAACCTTCCAGGCACCACCATGGTATCCGTGATGATCTCCGCTCTTTTTCTTTTTGACGATGATAGGTTGATCCTTGCCGTCCATTGTTGTTTACCGGACTGATTTGACAGCTTCTTCGGTTTCTTGGAACGTTGGGCGTTCGTGCGGTTCGATTGCACGCCGCCCATATTCGATTGCAACAACTGATGGCACACCGCGCGCAAAGGCTAACACTGCAGCTTTGATGCAAACAAGGAAATGGTGTTCCGCCCGAGCAGCATTTTCCAAATTCCGCGCCAGTGGACCAACGAAGCCATACGAGAGCAACACACCGAGGAATGTCCCAACAAGTGCGGATGCAACGCTATGACCGATGACCTCTGGTGGTTGATCAATTTTACCCATTGTGATAACCACGCCGAGCACAGCAGCAACAATCCCTAAGCCCGGAAATGAGTCAGCAACAGTCGCCAGGGCACTTGGCGGTTTGAGCATCTCGTGCTGAGCTGCCTCAAGATCAATATCCATCAGCTCTTCAAGGTCGTGCGCAGGCACACCACCATTGAGGAGAACCTTCATCGTGTCGCAGAGGAATGCTACGGCGTGATGATTTCCCAGTATCGCCGGGTACTTAGAAAAAATCGGTGAGCTATCCGGATTCTCGACGTGTGGTTCGAGTGCGATAAGCCCATCTTTTTTTGCAAGCTGGAAAAGCTCATAGAGCAACTTGAGTAAGTCGAGATAGCTTTCTTTGTTGACTTTCGACCCTTTCAGCGAACCAAGAATCCCCTTGACAATCGCCATTGTCGTTGAGAGAGGGTTCGCTATGAGCAACCCACCGAGTGCAGCACCACCGATGATGATAAACTCTGTCGGCTGCCAGAGCAAGAGTATTTGCCCTTCGTGGAGGGTATAGCCCAGAAGAACGCAGACGATGACAACAACAAAGCCGATAATGACGAACATAAGCGCTATGCAGACGTTGGAACGATTCCAGCCTGTATCACATCAGCGGAGCCGATCGAGCAAATAGGTGCGACGCCGATCAGCTTCGTATGCTCGGCGCCACCAGTAGCGTGCCTGTTCGGTATTGCCGAGTCTGTTGTAATTATCGCCCAGATGCTCGAAAAGTGTAGCAGACTCTCGCGTAAGCAGTTCAACCGCTCGCTTAAGATAGGGCAGTGCATCCTCGTAGCGCCCCAATTTGTAGAGGACCCAGCCATAGGTGTCCAAAAACGATGGGTTCGTGCTATCAGCGATGAGTGCTCGCTCGGCTAACTCCTCTGCATAGAACATGCGCTGTTCTTGCTCGGCAAGTATGTAGGCGAGATTGTTTGCCGCGACTGGATTTGTCGGATCGAAAAAAAGAATGCGTTCGTACAGCTCAATGGCTCGCGTCCGCTGACCCAATGAGTCTGCACGAAACGCAGCATAAAACAGTACCATCGGATCGCTGCTATCGCGTTCGAGTGCCCGGTCGAGATAGTGATCGCGTTCTGATGGCGATACGCTGTTATACTGCCGTGCAAGGTAGTACATCGCAAGCGGTATCCACCGATCTCGATAGAGGCTATCCCGTCGCTGAAGGAGCAACTGTGCAGACTGCACACCCTCGATTTCTGCAAGCAAGTCAAGCGCCGCGAAAGCTTCGTTTCGCTGAAGCTGCTTGAGCATAAATGCGTGAGCGATCAGACGGTGAGCTTCCGTTGGGTGTTGACGCTCCGACAGCATCCGTGCAAGCAACAGCGCATGCGAGGATGGTAAATCCGACCGTTGCAAAAGAAACTGCGCTGTTGTTAGGAGGATATGCGTCGGTGTACTGCCGTTGACAAAGCTAAGCCACTGCGATAACGCCGCGCTAACATCAGCCGACTCTAAGTGGTACACGGCTGTACGGAGATAAATCCATGCTGAGTCCCATTGCTGGTGCTGAATGTAGAGTGATGCAAGGTTAAGCGCTATTTCCACTCGATCGGGAAATTCAAAGAGTAACCATCGCATTAACTGCTTTGCCTGCAGAGTATCGCGGTAGTTCAGGCACAACTCGATCAAATCCTCGGCAATATCTTCGACGGGAATAGACTGGACCACCTCCTTGAGCAATGATATTGCACGCGCAGTATCCACCGCACGGAGGAAATACGCAGCGCGCAGCATTGCTGAAAGATTCTGGTTTCGCTCCAGCAAACCGAGAGCATAAAAAGCTGCACGCGCCGGATCACGCACAGCGTAGGCATCCGCAAGCACGGTGTAGGCATCCTCCAGCGAGGAATCAAGCGACAGGGCTTTTTCACCTGCTGCTATGCAACTATCAACATAGCCAAGCTCTTGGTAACACTGGGCAAGCAGCACCCACAAATCCCCACACGCTGAGTCTTTCGCTATCGCTTGCCAATATTCTGCACGGGCACGGTTGGAATATCCCGCTGAGCGGTACGCCGCAGCACGGACGATGTGCGGTGAGATATCCGAGCGGTAGCGGCAAGGCTCGTGCACAAATGCAGCAATCGCGTGCGCTCCCGCTATCGAAAAGAGCAGAGCAAAAAAGAATGCCATCCCAACGGGGGATGGCATTGATGAACGCAAAAAACGATCGCTCACTGCTCGCGTAGCATCGCCTGCAAACCTTTCTTGGTAACCGTCTTGAGCGCACGAGCAGTCAGACGCATTCGTACAAAGCGCTTTTGCTGCTCATCCCAAACGCGTTTGTACTGTAAGTTTGGGAGGAACCGACGTCGCCGCTTGTTGTTAGCATGCGAAACGTGATTACCGTACAAAACAGTGGTACCAGTCAACTGACAGCGTTTTGACATAAAGCCTCCGAACAATGGTTGTGCAAAAATACAGCACCATCTTGCAACCAGTCGTGCTCCCACCGAAACTGTGGGTCTTTCTCTGTTGTGTTGGTGTTGGGTGGTTTACTGCCTGGATGCTCGAGGTACACGTGCCGGAGTTCTTGCCAGTTGCTGTCGTAGCAGCAATTCTTTGCATTGCAGGAGCATTGCTCAAGGAGTTACAAACCGCCGCTTTTGTTCTTACTGCCGTTGCCATCGGAATAGGCACAGGCGTTCGAATGAACCAATCTCTTCCAGAGCGCTTTCACGATGGAGCTGTCATGCTGGCATGGATAGATGGTACCATCGAAGAGATTGTACGGATAACACCGCGTAACTGCCAACTCATTGTTACAGCGAACGTTGATCCCAAATTTCTACCGCCGCTCCATACGGTGCGTGTACTACTATCAACGCCCAATCTACCGACAACGCCATTGGTAGGTGATCGTATCGTTGGCACCGTCCATGTTCGCTCACCGCGTCGGGCGTGGTTCCCCGGTCTGTATTCTGAGCGACAATACTGTGCTGCGCGCTCCATTGATTTAATTGCGCAATCGGTCCAAACTCCTGCGCTCCTTCCGTCAACTACATCGTACTCGATATTCGAACAGTGGCGGCAGACTCTTAGCAAACGCGCCGAAGCTCTCTTTACCAATCGCGACGCGCTTGAATTAGCTGAAGCGTTAGTGCTGGGCAAGCGCGACCGCTTAGGTAAACTCACCCGCGAGATGTTTGCTCAGACGGGAACAGCACACGTACTCTCCGTAAGCGGATTTCACGTTGGTGTTGTCGCAATCATCATCTTACTCCTGACAGCGTCGCTGAGTAATCGCCGCCTTCTTCGCGCTTGCATCACCATTGCAATGACGTGGACCTACGTAGTCTTTAGCGGTGCTGAACCCCCGGCAGTCCGTGCAGGTTTAGCGTTTACACTCGCGACTGTGGCGCTAACTGTGCAACGGTGGATCACGGCATTCCAGCTTGTGTCAATATCTGTGTTCGTTATGCTTGCCGTTGAGCCGACACTGCTGCTGTCTGCATCGTTTCAACTTTCGGTCAGCGCTATGATCGGAATTACAACGCTGGGGAGAATCCTCATCCTTCGCTTTGCATCTGCTCTGTCACTAACGTTGCTGAGGTGGGCTGCCAAGCTTTTCCTGACAACAGTAGCAGCAACGCTTTTTACTGCACCAGTTGTCGCATATTACTTCGGCGAGATTCCACTCCTTGGCATTGTTGCCAACATTGTAGTTGTACCCATGGCGACGGCATTTATTGTTGCAACGATCGTAGCTCTTGCATTTGGAATGATCAGTATTCGGGTTGGAGCGTTCTATGCCAGTGTATCGGATGTACTGGCTGATTCGATGCTTGGCATACTTCGACCACTAAGCAGTCTTGAGGGAGCAACAATTCATTCGGATGTAGCTGCACCCGTCGCATGCATCCTGATCGCTGTTGCGTTGTACCTTGCGACGAGCCGCTCGTTGCGACACGCGTTCTTTCGTACCGCTACATCCATAGCTCTGGTAATGCTGTTTGTGATTGTTGTGCAGAGTTGGAAGGCATCAACTCAGTGGCAAGCAAAATCGGCCGGTATTGCCATCACGATGCGTTCACTTGGAACCGGTGCAGTTGCTATCAAATTGCACCAATACACCTCTAATCCAGATTGGCATGATTTTCTACGAACGCTCAGTCAGTACACCAAGCGTCATCAGGCGCGCACGGTGTACCTGATTATACCCCCAACGATCGAACGAAGCCGCCTAACACAGCGACTTCGTCATAACATCACGGCAGAACAATTGAAGATTATACCCGACACAAACACCATTGCCGGAATATTTCAATGAACAAACAGCAGCTTGATCTTCTGCACTACAACGACGGAACTGTTACCTACGGCATTACGCTCCGCAATCAAAATCGTTGGACTCGACGCGGCTGGACACTCCATACCGCAGACGACGTCTCAAATGAACAGGTGGAAGATTGTCGCCGAGCGTTAGCGCTCGAGCTTGGTTTCGATCGAGAACGAATGATTATCCCACAGCAAGTACACGGGAAAGCAATTGCCGACATTCTCCCCGATGCTCGTCACCCTCAACCCATTATCGCCGATGCAATTGTAACAAATCAACCAGGAGTCTTGCTGTGCATTTCTGTAGCGGATTGTTGCGGCGTACTCCTTTGGGATCGCGACAAGTCCATCATTGCGGCAATTCACGCTGGTTGGCGTGGTACTGCAGCGGGTATTGTGACCGAATGTGTCGAACACCTTGTCGAAAGGTATCGAGTGGACCCATCACGACTGCGGGCGTGGTTATCTCCGTGTGCTTCGGCTACTCGGTACGTCGTTCGGAGTGACGTTGCAGCACATTTTCACGGATACACTCGACAGGTCAGCAAGGATCAATATCTCCTCGATTTGCCATCAGCGATCAGCAGCCAGTTGATTGCTGCTGGTTTGCAGAGCACCACAATTGAGCAATCGGGTTACTGCACAATCACCGACGAGCGTTTTCACTCACACCGTCGCGACAGCACGAAAGCTGGGCGTATGGCTGCCTTTATCGGGATTGCGGAATAAGTCGCGTCGCTAGAACCCAGCCTTGTTGCGGATAGGGCGTCGTTGGAATCGCGATCAGACCACCGTTTGCCCAAAGCGTAAGCTGGTCAGCGAAATGAGCGCTGAGCGGATTGCCAGAAATGCCCCCAGGAAGGATGGAGTACACAAGCGTATCCCGCAGACGAATCACCTGGCGCATCGAAGCACCGATAGCAACGTCGAACGGCTTATACACACGCCATAGACCGTTGGCTACAGTCGTTGCATCACCACCGACATTATTCAAACGACGCTGCAATAAAGCTCGATATGCACTGATGCGCCCTAATGGATGCTCCAGGATCAATGGATGAAGTTGACCCCAGTGCCATTGTTGGGGTCTCGGTGATTGTTTCGTTTGGAGGTACTCAATGGCTTCGTTCCATGCTTGAACTATTGCTCGATTGCGCAAGCGGTGCGCGGTCAAGCTATCAGCATCGAGCCATAGAGTCGGGGATTCCAGGATGTCAAGAATGCGTCGTAGCGGTAGGGAAGCAATAAAACTGTAACGTTGGTACTCATCCTCCTGGAGGCGTGTCAGGAAGACAATATTCATGAGCCGCTCGAGGAAGACGCTATAGATCGCAGCCCCGGCGGAGTTCGGATGGAGATAGCAATTCCACCGATCAAACACGTCGAGGGCACGCCTGGCTGTCGAATCGAATGCAGCTTGCTTGAGTGTGGGCATAACCAGTGCTTTGACGCGCTGTGCGTAGGGTGAGTAGAGGTCCAACTGTTCCAGCTGTGCATCGCGTGGTGAATAGTCCTGGTGAAGCGCCAGCAGCTCATCAATTCTCTCAGCACGCGAACTTGGCTCCCACAAATTGGAGATAAAAAAACTCAGCGAGTCGGAAGTTATGTTATTTGCGCTGAGGACATAGCGCTTCGGTGGATTGTAGATTGCCGGAAACGGAGTAGCAAGGATACGCCGCCAGCGGTAGGATGGAAGCCAACCAGGACGCGGCAAATTGGGATGCCCCGAGTCGCGGACAGGCACAGCACCGGCAGGTTGAATGCCAACGTTCCCGCGAATGTCGGCAAAGGTAAAATTCAATGCTGGGACACCCCAGCGCTGAAGTGCCGCCCGGAAATGTGACCAATTCCGCGCTTTCAGTAGTCCGAGCAGTGCAGCAATTTCATCGCTTGGCTCAAAACCAGTCCAGGCGACGCTGAGCAGATACCGTTTTGCAAGCGGTGTCCCGCTTCGCATCGGCGGAAATGCAATGATCGAATCGTGGATGATTGTCGGATGGATGTTCGACAGCACCGGTCGCCCCGCAACCGATTCGATGCGTATGCGATGGGGAGGTTTCTTGCGTATCGGAATTGTATCGAAGCGAACACGAATGGGAATTCTACCATCGCCGCTAAGCACTGCGTTCGGACGCGTGGTATCACGAAGCTCGATGAAATAGTCACAATCATCGAGCATAACATTGGTCACACCCCATGCGATTGCATCGTTCCGTCCACTAAGCATTGCGGGCAACCCGGGAAGCGTCATTCCCGTGGCGTTGAAACTCGGAGCTGTAAGGTGAACCGGATACCACCGTGCAGGTAGCCCCAGCGCTAAGTGTGGATCGTTGGCAAGAACAGCATCTGGCTGATTGTTGTGCTGTAGTTGAATAGCCCACGAGTTACTTCCGCTGCCAAGTGGATGCAAACCGGTTTGTAATCGTGCTTGGCGGTATGCAGAAGCAACCGATGTCAACACTGAGCCAAGTATCGGCAACCGTGGCACAGCCGATGTGCGAAGGTCGCCGAACATGCCCGCCGGTACGTGTCGCTGCTCCAATGATGGCGTCAGTGGACTTTTTGTCTGGACTACTCGCGGTGAGCGTGGATTGGGAGTACTGGGAATCAAGCGCAGAGCTGTTTCGACACCGTGTCGGTCGGCAATTTCACCAAGCGAGATGTCTGCCCAGAAACTCATGCTTAGATCGAATGCCATCAATCTGCCAATTGCCAGGCAGTCGGATTCTCTCCACGGTTCGGGAAGGTATCCCAGCGCTCCAAACTCGAACGGTAAACGGCGGCGGTGTCGCTCGATGAAAAGATTGACCCCACGTGCGTATGCTGCAAGGACACGCCGAGATTCAGCCGATAGTCTTGGTCGGAGAACCGTTTCCGAAAGATAGCCCAAGCCGAGTGTGCGAAAAAAAATATCGGTGGAGAGAAAATCCTCGCCGAAAATCTCGGCAAGCTGTCCGCGTGCGATACGTCGGTACAGATCCATTTGCCAGAGGCGGTCCTGAGCATGCACGTATCCAAGTGCAACGAATGCATCCTCATCGCGATGAGCGATGATGTGGGGTATGGCAAACTCATTTCGATAAATCGCGACCGTGTCTTCAGCAGCGAGCGTCTCAAACACTTCAACATCTGCCGCTGTATCGGTCAACGCTAGCGTCAATCCAAAGACCACAACGGCAAGAACAATGATTGCCGATGCTATGGCGAAAGCAACCACGTGCGATAGCGGGCGAAATGTTGTCGTAGGCTTGAGGGTCGAAAAATTATTGCGCATTTTCAATACTCAGGCAGCGAAGGATAGCTCAACGTCAGCAATTGATTTTTAGAGCCAACCATGCTGACTATACCACTCGATCGTTGCAGCAATACCATCTTCAAGAGACGTTTCCTGCCGATATCCAAAATCACGGCGTGCGCGTTCGGTTGTACAAATCCAGTAGCGTTGAATGATGTCTCTCCCTTTGTGGAAATCGAGCACTGGTGCTTTCCCTTGCATGTGACCAATCCATCCAGATAGCGCCGCAATACCAAGAACCAAAGTGTGTGGTAAAACAATACGGAATGCACGACGACCCATGATGGCAGCAGTCGTCATGCCGATTTGTTTCCAGGTGTAAAATTGTTCGCTCGACACAAAATACGTTTTGCCTGTTGTGGCATCTGATTCGAATGCATCAACGATACCACGCGCTAAATCCCGAATATGAACCAAGCTAACCCATTTCGTACTAAAGCCAATCAGTGGGATAATGCCACGCCTTACGGCGCGGAAAAACGGAAGTGTTGCTTCGTCTCGCTCACCATAGACCGCCGGCGGACGGATAATCGTCGTCGGTATCGAATCGGATACAGCAACCACGGCTTCTTCTGCTGCTTTTTTGCTGATGCCATACGGCGTGATCGGACGCATGGGGGAGTCCTCGGTTATCGGCTGCTCAAGGGACGGCGCTGGACCTGTGACAGCCAAGCTACTCAAGTGCACAAACCGACGGAATGCACTGGTTGCTACTCGTTGAGTCGCCTCCAGCATACGACGAGTCACACCAGCATTCCCCTCCATAAACTCATCCATCGAACGAGCAGCGATAACACCAGCGACATGAATGACACCATCGGCACCGCGCAAGGCACGCTCGATCGAGTTCGTATCGTCGAACGAACACACCACCTGTTCGAATGATTTCCCCTCAAGCCATCGGCGGTTACTGCTGTTGCGAAGCAAACAACGAACTACATACCCACGCCGCGAGAGTTCATCAGCTACATGACTACCAACAAAACCAGTCGCACCAGTGATCGCGACAACCATAAACAACAAATAGTCAAAACAACACTACGGCTGCAAAACTATTGCGCATGCTGGATTCGGTCGTGATGGATGCGTACACGGCACTTATCACGCTTGGTTTCGTGCGTTATTACGTCGGCATTTATCGTGCTTTCCGGCGATGAATTTCTTCTGCAAGCGCTTGAAAATCCGTATTTTTGCACTGCAATGCCACACACAACGTTTTGAGCTTCTCTATTCCATTTATCTCGCAACAGTATGACCACCAAAACCGCACCCGCAGCATCTCAGTACACCGAAGAAAGTATTGTAGCCCTCGAAGGATTAGAGCCTGTCCGCAAACGTCCGGCAATGTACATCGGCGATACCGGCGAACGCGGTCTGCACCATTTGGTTTTTGAGGTTGTGGACAACTCCATTGACGAGGCGCTCGCTGGCTTCTGCAAGAATATCCTCGTTACAATCCACAGCGATGGCTCGGTTTCTGTAACCGATGACGGACGCGGCATTCCGACAGGAATTCACCCAGAAAAAAAGATTTCCACCCTGGAGGTTGTCATGTGCACTCTCCATGCTGGTGCGAAGTTCGATAAAAACACGTACAAAGTTTCTGGAGGGTTGCACGGCGTCGGAGTCTCGTGTGTCAATGCGCTTTCGACGTGGCTTGTCGCAACCATTGAGCGTGATGGCAAGATTTTCCAGCAGCGCTACGAACGCGGAAAACCGGTAACACAAGTCGAAGTCATTGGCAAGACAAAAAAGACTGGAACAACGGTTCACTTTTTACCGGACCCAACGATTTTTTCGACGACGACGTTCAAGTATGATCGCATCGCCGAACGGTTGCGCGAGCTTGCGTTTTTGAACCCAGACTTGACGCTCGAAATTCGCGACGAACGGGATGGGCAACACGAAGTCTTTGCTTACCGCGGCGGATTGATAGATTTTGTACGGTACATTGACAGCACCCAAACCGCCCTGATCAAACCGATTTCGATCTCTGGTGTTGGCGGAGACCCTGGACGCGAAGTTGTTGTTGACATCTGCTTTGAGTACAACAACGAATACACCGAGCGGCTTTTCTCGTACGTCAACAACATCAACACCACCGAACACGGGACACACGTGAGCGGTTTTCGCTTTGCCCTTACCCGCACGATCAATGCATACGCCGAAGCAAATAATCTTGCCAAGATTCAATTCACCGGCGAAGATTTTCGCGAGGGACTGACCGCTGTCATTAGCGTGAAAGTCCCCGAACCCCAGTTTGAAGGACAGACAAAAACCCGATTAGGCAACAGCGAAGTTGATGGGATTGTCCGCTCCATTGTCGGCGAACAATTGGCGCGCTACCTGGATGCAAATCCCACGGCAGCACGGCGCATCATCGAAAAAATCACGCTCGCAGCCGAAGCCCGCATCAATGCACGAAAAGCACGTGAACTGACACGGCGGAAAAATGCTCTCGATTCACTGGCACTGCCGGGCAAACTTGCCGACTGCAGCTCAACGTCACCGGAAGATTCCGAACTATTCATCGTCGAGGGTGACTCCGCCGGCGGCTCAGCCAAACAAGGGCGCGACCGACGTTTCCAAGCAATTCTCCCGATTAAAGGCAAACCAATTAACGTCCACAAAAACCGCCTCGTCAAGATTCTCGAAAACGATGAGATCAAAGCGATTCTCACTGCCATTGGCGGTGGCTTTGGCGAGGAATTCGACATTTCCAAGGTGCGCTATGGCAAAATCATCCTCATGGCAGATGCCGACGTGGATGGCTCCCACATTCGCACACTCCTACTGACGCTATTTTTCAACTTTATGCCCGAGCTCATTACTGCTGGCAAACTCTACATTGCCCAACCACCCCTGTACAAGATCAAAAAAGGTAAGCAGGAGTATTACGCCTACAACGACCACGAGCGCGACGAAATCATCGCACGTATTCGCAAAGAAAAATCGGATCGAAGCAAAGGCAGAATCGCTGCTACCGATGGTGATGGCAGCGGGGAAGAAGACGTAACGACGACACCCGATGGCATTGTCATCCAGCGCTTCAAAGGGTTGGGCGAAATGAATCCAGAGCAGCTCTGGTCAACGACGATGAATCCCGAATCGCGTGTCTTGCAACAAGTCACAATCGAAAGTGCTGCCACCGCCGCGCATTTGATTGACACACTGATGGGGCACAACGTACCGCCACGGCGCGAATTCATCGAACGGAATGCCCTTGCTGTCCGGAACCTCGATATCTAATTCGGGCGCATTACTGCACCCCTGCAGCACACACGTCGCTCAAAACGTGTTTGGCTTAGTCGTTGGTTTGCTCAATGCCGGCTGCTTGCAACTCTCGCAACAGTGCTTGCCGTTCGATTTCGAGCTGTCGGATACGTCGCTCCAATAGATCGAGCTCTTCCGGTAGCGAATCAATTTCCATGCGCAGCTTTGCTGCGGCTTCATCAATGAGGTCAATAGCTTTGTCCGGTAAAAAGCGGTCAGTGATATAGCGATCGGAAAGCTGCGCCGCTGCAACAATGGCAGCGTCGGTGATGCGGACTCCGTGGTGGACTTCATAGCGTTCTTTCAGTCCGCGAACACTTTTTGAAAACGACGCTCGAGAGCAGGGTCTTTCTCGATATATTTCTGGTACTCGTCGAGTGTCGTTGCACCAATACAGCGTAGCTCACCGCGTGCAAGCGCTGGCTTGAGAATGTTCGCAGCATCCATGCTCCCTTGCGTTGCACCAGCACCGATAAGCGTGTGGATTTCGTCAATGAACAGTATGATCTCGCCGTTTGATTCGGCTACTTCTTTGACGATTGCTTTGAGTCGTTCCTCAAACTGCCCGCGGAAACTTGTCCCCGCAACCAACGCCCCCATATCAAGCGCAACAATAGTTTTTGTACGGAGTGGTTCGGGAACATCACCGCTGACGATGCGTTGAGCAATGCCCTCGACGATAGCAGTTTTCCCAACCCCTGGCTCACCGATGAGCACGGGATTGTTTTTTGTCCGACGCGAAAGAACCTGCAGTACCCGTCGAATTTCGTCTTCCCGTCCAATGACAGGGTCAATTTTACCCTTGCGTGCTTCATCATTGAGATTTCGACCATATTTCTGGAGGGCTTGGTAGCGTTCTTCGGGGTTTTGGTCGGTGATACGAGTGTCTTTACGAATCTCTCGAATGACTTTCATTACGGCATCCCGTGTAATGCTCTGGTCGAGCAGGATGCGCTGTGCGGTGGATTTTTCTGTTACTAGCGCCAGCAAAAGATGCTCAACGCTGACGTATTCGTCGCGCATTTGCTGAGCTTCGCGAAATGCTTGCTGCAGCAGACTGCTCAATGAGCTCGATAGGTACGTCTCACCACCGGACACTTTGGGGAGTCGTTCAATTTCTTCGGATACTTTTGATTTGATGTACCCAACGTTACCACCGATTTTGCCAATGATCGTTGACACTAACCCTTGCGAATCTTCCAAGAGTGCCGCAAGTAAGTGGACCGGTTCCAGGGATTGATTGTTAGCGGCAAGCGCAATCTCTTGCGCACGCTGGAACGCTTCCTGGGATTTGAGCGTGAGTTTGTTGAAATTCATTGCTCTTTCAGAAGATGATTGTCAGTAATACGTGATATTGTGAGCTGAGAAGACGAAAATGATCTCTGTTGAGTGGTAAAGCACCACATGACTACAAGCGCTCCTTGAGCAGCTCAATTGTTTTGTGATCAGTAAGCTCGAAATGGATGGGCGTGATCGCGATATACCCGTTCTCAACAGCAACATCATCGGTGTTCGGATCGTCATCGCGGTGATTGTACGTACCGCGAAGCCAATAATACGGGCGTCCCATTGGGTCGAGCCGCTCTTCATAGACGTCGTTCCACATGCCTTTGCCTTGGCGTGTGATGCGAAGACCTTTGATGCTCGATTCTGGAATCGCCGGAACGTTGACGTTGAGCAGCGTCGTTACGGGTAATCCTAATCGTGGAAATAACTCGGCAAGGTACGCTGCCGTCCGTGCCGCAACGGAGCAATCGGCTTTTTCATCAAACGACCCAAGCGAAATCGCCATTGCTGGAATACCCAGCAGCATTGCTTCAGTCGCAGCCGATACTGTGCCGGAATAGAGCACGTTGATTCCCGTATTGTACCCGTGATTGATACCAGAGACCACAAGATCGGGCTTGTGATCGAGTAATCGTGAGACAGCCAGTTTCACGCAGTCAGCAGGCGTTCCACTGACAGCATAACCGAAAAATTTTTGGTCGCGCCAAATATGAGTAACCCGGAGTGGCTCGCTGACCGTCAATGCATGACCGACAGCACTCTGCTGGCGATCTGATGCCACAACGGTCACGTTCCCCAGCGGTCGGAGCGCCTGCACTAAGGCATAAATTCCCTCTGAGGCAATGCCGTCGTCGTTTGTAACAAGGATGTTCATTGGTACTGCTGGATGTGGTGAGTAATCAGTGACGATACTTGCGATGCTTCTTCGCCGAATGCGTGTATGACGACAGTGGAGACATTAGCCTGGTCAAACGCAGCACTGTTACGTAGCCAGGTGTACTGGCGTTTTGCATAGTTGCGTGTGCGTTGGGCAGTACGGTCCACAGCCTGCTCAGGCGAGAGTAGCCCTTGTAGCACTGCAACGGATTCCGCATAGCCGATCGTCTGGAAGATTGGAAGCGATGGCGCATAGCCGGCATGGAGCAGATTGTGTGTTTCGTGTAATAATCCGTGATTCCACATCTGTACTGATCGCTGATTGATGCGGTGATAGAGTCGGCTGCGATCGGGCAGGAGGATCAGGTTCAATACATGCATTGGCGGTGGTTCGACGTGCAGTAATCGTTGTGCTTGACTGATGGGCATACCCGTGACGTAGTAGAATTCCAACGCGCGGAGTATTCGTCTGGGATTCCGATCCGGATAGCGTCGAGCCGCATCCGGATCGAGTCGCACAAGCTCTGCAAAGAGCGCCTCGCGACCTTCTGCGAGCAATCGTTTCTGCAGCTCAGTTCGGACCTCTGTTGCACGCGTATCTTTCGGTTCAGCAACGAAGCCCTCCAGAATTGTCCGCACATAGAGGCCGCTTCCACCAATAATGAGTGGAAAATTTCCACGCTTGATAATCGCATCTATCCATTGCCAGGCACGCTGCGCAAATTCGGCAGCACTCATTGTTTCATCGGGTTGGCAGATGTCAATGCCGTGATAACGGTAGTGCGCCTGCTCAGCCGGTGTTGGCTTTGCTGTTCCAATATCCAAACCACGGTAGATTTGGCGTGAGTCTGCAGAAATGATTTCGAGAGGAAATTGTTCAGCTAATTGGTGTGCAAGTAATGTCTTACCCGCTGCTGTCGGACCCTGAATAACCAAGACCGGTCGCATCGCTGGCGGTGAAGCAGGTGTATCAGGTGCGGACAGATTCTCGCGAGGAATCATCGCTCTGGCTGCGAATGAACGGTACAAACCTGAAGCGCTGTGCTGATGAAAAGACATCGAATTCATTTTCGTTGACCCGTGTGAGCAGATACATACTTTGATCATGCTCGCCAACCGGGACAACCATCTTGCCCCCAACGGTCAGTTGTCGTGCAAGCTGCATCGGCAGCTCCGGTGCTGCAGCCGTTACGATGATGCGGTCAAAAGGGGCGGCTGATGGATACCCACTCCATCCATCGCCAATGATGAGTGTTGCCCTGCATCCAATTGTGGTCAGGATTGTGCGTGCTCGCTCGGAAAGCTCAGCGATACGTTCGATGCTCCACACCTGGGCACCAAGCGCACAAAGCACAGCCGTTTGATAGCCACTGCCGGTACCTATTTCCAGAACTCGGTGCCCTGATTGGACGTCGAGCAATTGTGTCATGTATGCGACCGTGTATGGCTGCGAAATTGTTTGACCGTGACCGATCGGAAGTGATGTGTCTTCGTAGGCACGGTGGAGAAGGGATGGCGGAACAAATCGCTCTCGAGGGACATGTGCAATTGCTTGGAGGATACGTTGCTCGATCCCGCGACGCGCAAGCGATGCTAAAAGCTCCTGTTTGGATTCTTCGAGGATGTAGCGATGACTCATACAGACACCACAGCAGTAGAAGTGCGTTCAAACGATGGCTTGAGGTGTTCGGTCAAGTATGTGCGAAGCTCAGTTATGGGGATATCCTGGACAAGTTGACCACGGTCGGCAAGTGAAATGCTGCCGGTTTCTTCCGACACCACAAGAGTTAGGACATCGGATTGTTCGGAAATGCCTAAAGCAGCACGGTGACGCGTTCCAAGATTTTTACTGCCTGCTTTTCGCTGATTGCTCAATGGCAGAATGCAACGTGCAGCGACAATCGTTGATCCTTCAATGACGACCGCACCATCATGGAGTGGGGAGCGTGGGTTAAAAATTGATACCAATAACTCGGATGACACAAGTGCTTTCAGTTGAACACCCGTTTCAATGGTGACCTTGATGTTTTGCCCTCGTGTAAAAATGATGAGCGCGCCGATGTGTTTCTCCGACAGTTCCTTGACTGCCTCGATGACTTCTTCGACTGTTTGACTAATCACGCTTCGTGAAAACATCTGGAAAAGCCGAGTCTGCGTGATTTCGGTGAGCAGCCGTCGCAATTCTGGTTGAAACAAAATGATAAATGCCAGCAACCAAACACTCATCACAGAATTGATCAGCCAGTTGAGCGCTTTCATGTTAGCGCTGCTAACGACAAAGGATAATGCAACCAGCACCAACAACCCGAAAAGAATCTGCACCGCTACCGTTGCTCGCAGAGAACGATACACAAGATAGAACACAGCTGCGACAACGAGAATGTCGAGCACATCAACGACCGTGACACTAACAAAACCGACGCGAAAGAGTTCGATCATTGGCTATTTGGTTCGAACGGTAATTGCTGCTGCTGGGTGCGTTGTTGTTGGCTCCGTTCGTATGCATCAATGATGTCCATGACTAAGCGATGCCGGACAACGTCGCCTTTGTCG
>JBBIUD010000005.1:0-17279 GCA_037440485.1 Chlorobiota bacterium | reverse complement strand
CGTGATCTTGATTACCGAAGGATCATCGCTACCGTCGAGACCTTTGACGTTTCCGTACGCTGCGATTTCGAAGGGAACGTAGTCGGGATCGTCAACGACGACAATAACGTTTCCGTTGTAGTAGCCGCGCTCTTTGCCTTCGTAGGTGGCATTGATTTGGAGAGTATCGCCTGGATTGAGCGTGATAGGTGCTTTCTTGTCAATCTTGATTCCTTTGGTGGCAAACAGCGTGGTAATCGAGTAGGGGCGCGTGTCGTTGTTTTTGAGCGTGACGCTTGCTTTTGCCGTTTCGCCGACTTTGATTTCGGGGAAGTTGAACGAGTGTGGCTGGACGGTGATCGGGCGCACAACGTTCGCTTTGAGGTACATGATACGACCAGTATTTTCCGGATCGGCGTTCGAGTAAATTGTCAGGTTTTTGAGCTGCTCGCCGGAATTGAGCCCGACGTTGAGTCCGATGCGCAGCTTAGTGGATTTGCCTGGCTCAATCACTTTCGATTCAAGCGTGGGCGTCGTGCACCCGCAGCCAACCCTGACGGTATCAATGATGAGGGTTTTGTTGCCGGTGTTTTTCAGTGTGACTTCTGTTTCCAGTGTCACAAGTTTGAGGGGATTGTTCTTGACAACAACTTTTCCCCAGTCGTAGGTCTCGCCGCCAACGATTTCAAGTTTCGGTTGGGCGAGTGCTGCAACAGGGATCAAGACAAGAGCTGCAACAATTGTGCGAAGGTGCTTCATAGAGCAAAACGGAAAATGGTGAAACATACACGGGACACGATTATGGCTTGTGTTGATCATCGGTGGAAGTTTCGATTGTTGTATTGACTTCGCAGATCGCCGTGCTTGCGATGTTGTGGAGGAGCTCCAGTTGCGCCGGTGGAATTTGGCGCGGGTCCTTTGCAAGGTTTGCAAGCACTAATTCAACGTCCTGGAGAACTTTTTTGACCTTGGGATTGTGATGTGCCAGGGGACGGAGTCGCTGCGCTTCTTTGAGAAGCTCATTGGCAAATTGGCGATGGTCAATTTGGCGTTCGATCGGGATGCAGCGCTGGCACTTGAGTTGTTTGTCGGCAGTGGTTGCAATGTAGAGCTGTGACCGCTTGAGGAAATTGCTGACAGGATCAATAGCGGTGTTCGGGAGCGCTGCTGCAGGCGATGCCCATTGAAACGTCGGTGCACCAGCGCTTGGCAGCGGGACGGCAGCCGAGCGAGATTGTTGCTGCGAGGTGCCCATCATCATACCGAGAGCATATGCGCCGGCGATACCGGCGATGGCAACTGCTGGGCGGAGCATTGGCGTTAGCCAAGAGCGAGCAGTTTGCCACCATCGTTGCAGTGGAGTCATGCGCCGCTGTTCGGCACGGATGCGCCGCTTGATGTTGTACTCTAAGGCTACCCACATTTCATCGGAGTCATCGGGAAGAGCGCTCGGCGTTGCTGTGCTGGGCTCGAAGGAGTCAAGCTCCCGGCAAAGCTGGGCGTAGGCACGTGCCAGCTCCGAATTGTGCTGCAGTTTGCGCTCGAATGCGCGCTGCAGGTTCGGTGGCAGTTCGCCGTAGTAGGCTAACACCATCTGCTCAAACAAGCGGTCGCGATGACTCATTGGACTCCAGTGCCTATTGGTGATCTAAACTATCGCGGTAAAACGAAAGATGCTTCTGCAAATTGCGGACAGCGCGGAAGAGCAGCACTTTGACGGTGCCTTCGGTATTGTTCATGTGCTCGGCAATTTCCTTGATCGAGAGATCGTGGTAGTGCCGGAGCACAAAGGCTGTCCGCTGGGCGGGGCTAAGCTTTGCCAGTGCCTGCTCGATATGCTGTGCAATTTCTTTCGATTCATAGGCACGCTCAGGGCTATACTCGGCACCGCGCCCGGCGGTCATGTACTCTTCATCGAATTCGGATTGCTCCTTGCGTGCATGGTAGTTTTTCGAGCGCGTTGTGTTGATGAAGAGATTGACCGTGATGCGGTGCAGCCAGGTGCTCAGCCGTGCTTCTCCGCGGAAGCGATCAAGATTTTTCCACGCGCGAATGAAGACTTCTTGCACGAGGTCTTCTGCGTCGTCGTGATCGCGGCAGAGTTCATATGCCAAATGATAAACCTGCCGCTTGTATATTTTGACAATGTCCTCAATGACAGTAGGGTCCTTTGCAAGTACCCGTTCGACGAGAAGCCGATCAATTTCAGCAATTGCCGCGTCGTCGCGCGTGCCCATAGACGCCCGGTGAAATAATTCGGTTGACAAACGCGTATCTGCTCTACGACCATCACGCAGATATGCAGTGCTCACAAAATTAGTCTGCTCCATTGCATGGAGGTACTATCTTCGCGCGCATTGTGGACCTTGATTAGTCGTAGTGTGCAGACAATGAATCCTGAGCTTGCCCGTGCGATTTACCAGCGCGCTCATCTGGTCGGTGATTTCGTGCTCCGATCCGGACAGCGAAGCACTGAATACTTCGACAAGTACCTTTTCGAAAGTGACCCAGCCTTGCTCCAGCGCATTGCTGCGGCGTTCGTTGAGCTTCTGCCGGTGGAGGTAGATGTTCTGGCAGGGTTAGAGCTTGGCGGCATACCACTGGTAACAGCATTGGGACTGGCGACAAATCTGCCGATGGCGTTTGTTCGCAAGAAAGCAAAAGACTACGGTACCTGTAAACTTGCTGAGGGCGCCCCGATCGAAGGAAAACATGTCGTCGTTGTCGAAGATGTCGTCACCAGCGGCGGGCAAGTAGCAACGAGCATCGCTGAGCTGCGGCAGCGCGGGGCAATCGTCCAGGTAGCGCTGTGCGTCATTGACCGTCAGCAGGGTGGAGGCGAGCTGCTGGCGGCGCACCAGGTCACGCTGCGTGCGCTTTTTACGATGGAACAGCTCAAAGCGGCGGTGCAATGATTGTTGGCATTGGCATTGATATTATCGAGGTCGAGCGAATTGCCCATGCAATCGAGCGGTATGGCGACCATTTTCTGCGACGCATCTACACCGATGCAGAGCGCAATTACTGCGAGCGTTCGCAAGCAAATCGCCTGTTGCACTACGCCGCACGTTTTGCCGCCAAGGAAGCATTCAGTAAAGCAATAGGCACAGGCATTACCCGCGGCTTCCGCTTCCGGGATTGCGGTGTGCTCAACCGCGACAGCGGTCAACCGACGATTGTGCTGACGGGTGTGTTGGCAGAGCAGTGGGGCACGCATCGTATCCACCTTTCGTTATCGCATACACGTCAGTATGCAGCAGCATGTGTGGTCGTTGAATTGCCGTAAGAAATGGAACGATTGAAGCTGTGGTGGCGTGCCCTCCGTCCGTTTTCGTTTCCGGCTTCTCTTTTCCCATCACTGACGGGAAGTCTAGCGGCGGCGGCCTTGCATCGGAGCGAGCCGGGATTTGCCTTCTCAGTTGGTGATGCGGTCATTGCAGTGCTCGGATGCGTAGCAATTCATGCAACCAGCAACGTGCTCAACGATTATTTCGACTGGCGATCGGGATTGGATCGGAGCGATAATTCAGGCAGAATGAATCCACTGGTGCAGCAATCCCTATCGCCGTCGCAGATTCTGCGCTTAGCCTTCGCGTGCGGTCTGGTTGCGTGTGTGATCGGTGCGTATTTCATTGCACAGAGTGAGGGCGCAATCGCATTGATCGTTGCCGTGGGAGCGTTCTCGGCGTGGGCATACACGGCGCCACCTTTTGCGCTCAAGTATCGAGCGCTCGGCGAAGTACAGGTTATGCTCTCGTTTGGCGTACTCATGACGCTGGGCTCGTATATGGTGCAAGCGGAGCTTTACGCAAACGTGGAGTCAGAAACGGCTGTGCTGCTACTGTCGCTGCCGCAGAGTTTGTTGATTGCCGCCATCCTGCATGCCAATAATCATCGTGATCGGCGCGGTGATCGCAGGGCAGGCGCACTAACGTTATCGTTGCTGGTGGGGTCTGCGCGGCGTTCTGTTGCTGTGGGACGACTGCTGGTCTGGAGTGCGTATGCGGTCCATGTGGTGGCTGTCATTGCGACGGCAGGGCAGCGGTACGAAATACCTGCATGGTCGTTGCTGGCGTTTGCGAGTATGCCGCTGGCGCGCCGTGCACGTGCATTGCTCGATGGATGCGACGATCCACTGTCACCAGCGTTTGCGGCAGTTGTTCCGATGCATGCGCGGCTGCAGATGGCATACGGTGGCTTGATGGTAACAGGGCTTGCTATCGCAGCGATTGGCTAACGGCGCGCGATTAGTTGAGGCTATGCGTTGACCACACGCGAAGTGTTCGTCCAGACCCTACGGCAACAACGGACCGCTGACGTCGGCTTGCCCAGAGCAAAAATTCCTGCGCTTCAGCAGTGGAAATGCCCGCAAGATCAGCAAATTCACTCGCGCTCAGCGACGGACTCTCGCGCAGTGCCAGGCGGAGCAGACGAATCAATCGCATATGCTCGGTGTGCCGCTCGCGGCTGCTTGTCCAAAAAAGCAAACCACCAAGCACCAGGTGAATAGTGCCCAGAGCAAAAGGCATCCACCGATCGGCAACTGTTGCGGTCTGGTTGCTCATCCCCACAATGCCGAAGAGGATGTAGAGCAGACCGAATAACGTCGCCATGATGCCGAGCAGGTATTTAGTGCGGAACAGCATCCGATGCTGTGCAGAAAAATAAACTCTCGCACGTCGGTACAACGCAGTGCAAAACTACAGCAATAGCTTGCGCTGCCTTCGTAAAAACTGTGCCACTGGTCGTGGAAAAAAAATGCTTGCAGATGGCTGGTTGATTGCCGATTTTTGAGGTGTTCTCCTCTTGCGGCTGATGATGGGCTGGGCAGTCGCGACAAGCAGCAGCGATCGGAGAACAAACCGCCGACATGTTCCACTATTTGACCCAACCAAACCACCCATGAAAATTCAGCGGCGTTTCACCCGTGCAGGTGTGAGTCCATACGACATGTTCGAGTACACTACGCGTTCGTCGGTGTTGCGCAACCCCGACGGATCGGTTGTGTTTGAAATGGACGGCATTGAAGTGCCTGCCCATTGGTCGCAAGTGGCAACCGATATTCTAGCGCAGAAATACTTCCGGAAAGCGGGCGTTCCGCAGTACGATGCAAACGGCAATCCAATCCTCGACGAACACGGCAATCCCGTCTATGGGAGCGAGCGTTCGATCAAGCAGGTTGTCCACCGCTTAGCCGGCTGCTGGACGGACTGGGGAAAACGCTACGGTTACTTCGATAGCGACGAGGATGCCAATGCCTTCTACGACGAACTTGCCTACATGCTGCTAGCACAGATGGCAGCACCGAACTCACCGCAGTGGTTCAATACTGGATTGGCGTGGGCATACGGCATCACCGGCTCGCCGCAGGGACATTACTACGTCGAACCAGAAACTGGTCAGCTCAAATCGTCGCCCGATGCCTATACCCGTCCGCAACCGCATGCGTGTTTTATCCAAAGCGTCGCCGATGATTTGGTCAACGAAGGTGGCATTTTCGACTTGGTCACCCGTGAAGCCCGCATTTTCAAGTACGGCTCCGGCACTGGAACAAATTTTTCGTCTTTGCGTGCTAAAGGCGAGCGTCTCTCGGGTGGGGGTGTGTCGTCCGGACTGATGAGCTTCCTCAAAGTTTTCGACCGTGCCGCTGGCGCAATCAAATCGGGTGGAACCACGCGGCGTGCTGCCAAAATGGTTATCGTTGATATTGATCACCCCGATGTCGAGGAGTTTATCGAGTGGAAAGCAAAAGAGGAAGAGAAAGTTGCCGCACTGGTGACCGGATCGCGGATCAACAAGACGTTCTTGCAAGCGATCGCCCAAGAAGCTGCTACCGGTGGCGCCGATTACAGCACCAACCCGCGGCTACGAACACTGGTGCGACGCGCTCTGCACCGTGGTGTGCCGCGGGCGTATATCGAGCGAACACTGGCGCTGGTGCGGCAAGGCATTACGAACGTGGACCTCGATGTCTTCGACACGCACTACGAGGGCGAAGCCTACATCACCGTCTCAGGACAGAATTCGAATAACTCGGTTCGCGTCACCAACGAGTTCATGGAGGCAGTTCTTGCAGACCGCCCCTGGCATTTGCGCTGGCGGACAACCGGTGGCATTGCGCGGACGGTCCGTGCTCGCGATCTCTGGGATAAAATCAACCGCAGTGCATGGAAGAGTGCTGACCCTGGCTTGCAATTCGATACCACAATCAACCAGTGGCACACATGCCCCGCCGATGGACGGATCAATGCCTCCAATCCATGTTCGGAGTACATGTTCCTCGACGACACCGCCTGCAACTTAGCATCGCTCAATTTGGCACACTTTCTCGATGAAGACAGTGGTACATTCCGCGTTGAAGATTTCCGCCATGCGGTGCGGCTGTGGACAATCGTACTCGAAATCAGTGTGCTGATGGCGCAGTTTCCGTCCCGAGCAATTGCCCAGCGGAGCTACGACTACCGCACACTCGGACTGGGCTATGCGAATCTTGGAACAGTCCTGATGGTGCTGGGCATTCCGTACGATTCACCGGAAGCACTTGCCTACTGCGGCGCAATCACCGCACTCATGACCGGCGAAGCGTATGCAACCAGCGCTGAAATGGCAAGCCAGTTGGGTCCGTTCCCACGCTTTGAAGCGAATCGGGATGCAATGCTGCGCGTCATCCGCAATCACCGCCACGCTGCCTACAACGCCCCAGCCGATCACTACGAAGGGCTCACCGTCCTTCCGATGGGACTCGATGCTACCTTCTGCCACGATAAAGAGCTGGTCGCTGCTGCACGAGCGGCGTGGGATCGAGCGCTGCAATTGGGTCAGCAGTACGGCTATCGCAATGCACAAGTAACGGTCATTGCGCCGACAGGTACCATCGGCTTGCTCATGGATTGCGACACCACCGGCATCGAGCCTGACTTTGCGATCGTCAAATTCAAAAAACTTGCCGGCGGTGGGTACTTCAAGATCGTCAATCAGTCGGTCTCGAAAGCGCTCCGACGTCTTGGCTATGCGCCTGAGCAAATTGAAGACATTGAGCGGTACTGCAAAGGGCATGGCACGCTTGTTGGCTGCCCGACAATCAACCGCGCACGACTCAAAGAAAAAGGGTTCACCGATGAGGCGATCGCCAAAGTCGAGGCGCAACTCGATACCGTCTTCGATGTTCGCTTTGCGTTCAACAAATGGACGCTTGGGGAAGAATTCTGCACGCGGGTTCTCGGTATGACAGCAGAGCAACTCAACGACCCTGCCTTCGATATGCTCGCTGCGCTCGGGTTTACCAAAGAAGAAATCGAGCGTGCCAACGATTACGTCTGCGGAACGATGATGATCGAAGGCGCACCGCATCTGAAGCCGGAACATTTACCCATTTTCGACTGCGCCAATCGCTGCGGTAAGCGTGGGCAGCGATACATCCCCTTTATGGCACACGTTCGCATGATGGCAGCGGCGCAACCGTTTATCTCTGGTGCGATCTCGAAAACGATCAACATGCCCGCGGAAGCAACAATCGAGGACATTAGTACCGTTCACCTGGAATCGTGGAAGCTGGGTCTGAAGGCGATTGCGCTCTATCGCGATGGATCGAAGCTGTCGCAACCGCTCAACGTTGCTGCCGATGATATGGACGAAATCGTTCTGCTCGGTGATGAGGAAACGCTCGATGAAAGCAAAGGTCCAGCATTTATCCAGGAACGAATCGTCGAGCGGGTGTACCATCGCGCTGAACGCCGACGCTTACCCAAAAAGCGCAAGGGCATCATACGCGAAGCGTACGTCGGTGGGCATAAAGTGTTCGTTCGTACCGGTGAGTACGAAGACGGCACGCTCGGCGAGATTTTCATTGACATGTACAAAGAAGGTGCCTCGTTCAAAGGCTTGATGAACTGCTTTGCGGTGTTGGCGTCGAAAGCGCTGCAATATGGCATGCCGTTGGAGGAATTGGTTGATACATTCACCTTCACGCGGTTCGAACCTTCGGGTCCAGTCCAAGGACACGAAGCAATCAAGTACGCCACCAGCGTGCTGGACTTTGTGTTTCGCTCGATCGGCTACGACTATTTGAACCGCACCGATTTTGTGCACGTCAAGGCAGTTGACGAAGTTCCGCCGGAAGCGGTCGTCAAGTCTGCCGCTGCTGTACCGCTGAGCGCGCCGCTCACTCCAGCCAGCGAGCCGGTGGAAATATCGAGCTCTAAACGCAGCGGTGAAAACGTCGTTGTCGAGCAAGCAAAGGCACAGGGCTACACCGGCGAACAGTGCTACTCGTGTGGCTCTATGCGAGTCAAGCGAAATGGTTCGTGTACCGTCTGTGAGGACTGCGGAACGACCACAGGTTGCTCGTAGCCGAACCGATTGACGAGCGACAATTTGGTTATGATGAAAAAAGCTGCTATATTCGCAACATCGTTTGCTGAATTTGTTTCACCGTATCATTTACACCAGTCATGAAAACATTCGTTGCATTCGCCGCAGTGCTGATGATTGGCGCATGGAGTGTTGCCACTGCCTGTGGTCCCGATGGTAAGTGCGTTGGCAAAGAAAAGGCTGCCTGCTGCATGTCGAAAGCATCGGCAAAGAAATCCTGCTCGATCAAGCACGATGCAAAGCAAGCAAAGGCAGATGCAAAGACCGAGCAGGCGCCAACCTCGACGGCTAATGCTACTGTCAGTGCACAGCCTGAGCAATCAACAACATCGCAATCGTCGGAAACGCCAAAGCGCTAACATAGCGCGCAGCGACGGAAGGAGTATCCATCCACATCTGAAAGGTACGCGCCATGGCAAAAGGCGGTGCGGGTAAAGTGTATTTTGTGCTTTACCTGGCTGTTATTCTAGAGCTTCTGATCATCATCGTTGAACGCGATGAAGCTGAAGAGCACCTGATTCAGAAGCAAAAAGAATCCATGAAAATTGTCGAGAGTATCCTGGCTCAGCTCCAAACAGGGGCAGGAACCGAGAGTATCAGCACACGTCCTCAGGACGAAATCACGCTCCAGGATGCCTCGATGCGTGTTGCGGGTGGACCGCAAATCAAGCAGGACCGGCTTTATGAGGTGATCGTTGGTGTGACCGATGTCAGCACGGCTGATAAACTCGAGGGTCTCGATCCGAAAGAGGCTGCCGAGAAAATGCGCAATCTCATCAAGCTGGCAAACGTTCAGGAGCTTGACTACCAGATTTTTTATCACCCCAGCAATGTGCCCGACCGTGCACCGCTTTTTCCATCGGATGATACGCTCCGCAAGCAGCGCGTTGACTTCAGCAAATTCAGTGAAGGGCAAGAATTCGGCGAACCGGTTGATGGAGCGCGGTGGAAACTGATGGCGCTGCAGCGCCTGGAATTGCAGGTGGAGGAAGTATCCGACTACCGCCGACCATCCTATAAGCCAACGTTGCAGATTGGCGATGTCCGCCGTTTTGCTCCACCCACGGCAGCTGATTCGGCTTTTATCTACTCCCAGGACCGCACTGATCTTGAGGCGCAGAATAACGGCGGTCGCTATAAAAAGCGCTTCTTTGTTGTTCGATTCCAGCCACCTGCCCAGCCGGGATGGTACAAGCTTCGGTTTGCGTCGCGAACTAACCGCATCCTCGGTGTGCGGAGCGATGTTCCGCCAAGCGAAGTTCCGCTCGAAGAGAAGGTCAATATTGGCACCGTGCAGCTCAAAGTCAAGGACCTTCTCCAAGTAAAAAAGAACATCGTCGAGCAATTGAGCGGTATTCCGATTCCGTCGTCGGATGATTTAGCGCTTGGTAAAATTACCGTTGATGAATTCGACGAACAAATCCAAGCAGCCATCAACCGCGTCAAGGATGAATCGGCAGCCGATGATCCAAAGGCGCAAGAGCGCATCCGGCGGTTGGAGCTGTACAGCTACATTGCCAAGCTTCTGGCGCCGGGCGCATCCGCATTTTTCGATCAGAACCGAGCTTCCTACGCTATCAACGTCCGGGTTGTCAAGCCGAATATTCCGCCGCCATCGGATCCGGTGATCTATGCGGCAGACGCAAAGTACGTTTTCGACCGGTTGCCACGGGTGGAAATACCCTTTACTGCCAGCCCCTATGATCCGGCTAAATTGCCTGTGGTGCAGTCGAATCCGACCGTGCCGGTCAAAGTGGTTGATGTCGGTCCATCGCAGCAAGCAGCTGCTTCCAGTGATCCGAGTGCCCAGGCACGGAACTACAAGATTGTTATCGAGCAAAACGTTCCTGCCGGCGACTACGAGCTGACCATTACGCATGCGAATCGGATTGGCAAGACATCGGAGAAAACAATCCAGCTCAAATCGTTCGAAAGCAAACTGGAAAATCTCGACGATGTTCGTGCTAACGTCGAAAACTGCTACTATGGCACCGAGCTGGAAATATTGCCTGTTCCTGCCGATGGTAAAAAGATTTCAGCCGGGCAATATCTGATCAATGCCATCATCGGTAATGAGCAGTCCCAGCCGGTTCGCGGCTTGCAGTATCGGCGCGAAATTCCGTGCGGAGCAAATGCGGTCTCGGTGGATATTCTTTGGGAGGATCCTGATACAAAGGAACGTGTGTCACTCCTGCCGAGCGGACCTCTCCAAGGCACACCTAAGCAGCGCCCACCGAAGATTGTCACAACCGACGTCAAATTCGATCAGATTGTTGATCCACGAGTACCGGTTGTGGTTGTCCGCAATATCAAGGTTCTTCCGCCGATTGTGGACGTTGGTGGTGTCAAAGCAGGACCCAACGACATTCTGGACTTCAAGGTAACCGTCCAGAAAGCCGACATCGCAGGATACCGCGTTTCTGCGCAAAATCCGCGACCGAGTGCTGGTGGTTATGAAGTTGATCTTCGACTCGATGGGCCTCCCTTGCGCCGCGGTAAGGTGGAAGGGAGTGTGACACTGATTATCTCCGCCAAAGCAAAGAACAAATGCAATGGCGAAGTTTCGGGAGATGGCAAAGCTGTCATCAATGTCCCGATTACGTACTGATGACAACGAACATTACTGGAGGACCAACTGCATGAAACGTGTGCGGGTGCGAACCTATCGCACAAGTGCATCTGCATTGATTGCGCTTATCGGTATTGTCTGGAGCGGTGTGCCGCTTCAGGCGCAAACAACCGATGCTCAGCTTCGCTCGATCTTGAGCAAGTTTAAAAATTACCGTTACGGGAACATCTCCATTTTTCAGCTCGACGCTGAAACGATGAAAGGTGTGACTCAGCTACTCAATCCTGAGCCGGTCATTACCGAATCTGCAAAACAATGTACACCAGCACGCCAGACACAAATTGATGATAAGGTTGCTGAGCTGGGGTGCGCTGCTGATTTAACAGCTCTCCAAGATGATGAAGAAATAAAGCGTGTTCTGCGAGGCGAGTGTATTGACTACGCCAAGTATGCTGTCGCGCGGAAGCAGTGGGAATGCAACACTTTCAAGCGCGCATATGTCATTACCACACGCTATATCGCCGGCAAGCCCTTCCGCGTCGTTGCTTTGCTCACCTCGAACAGCGAAAGCCGTGTTCTGGCGAATGTGCTGGCATCGCCGCGCGATATTTACACCTACACTCAACTTCGGCAGAGTGCTGCTCCTGCAGGCTCGCCAGCAAAGACGCTCTACGAATACCTCTACAACTTCGTTATCCAGCAGAGCGAAGCTGAAGGAATCAACGTCACAGCCGAAGCACAAGGCTTGGGGGATGAGCAATTTATCCCGAAGCTCTACGGTGTCAGCCTTGCGGTCAAAGAAGACGACGTCTCAACCTACGTCCGCACAACTGATGGGCAGGCGATGGATTATCTCAAAAGTCGCGAGCTCATGGTTAGCCCCGATTTGATTAGCTATCGCGACTATACACCGAGCGACCCCAGTGCAATCAGCGAAGGCTTTGTCTATAACCGAACACTACCCAAATACGGCGTCGAACTGCGCTACGGCTTGGATGTCATCAACTATCCATCGTTTTTCAGCGACCGCGTGACACTCAACGCTCTCTGGGGGGCCAATCGCTTGGGTGTGATTTTGCCAACAAATGGATGGTCATCGGTTGCGCAGTCATTCGGTGTCAAGCGAACAATGACCTACGCCGGTTGGGGCATCAACGGCATGTTCGATTTCCCACTCAAGATCACAAACGCCAATACTGGGGTTTTCAACATTGCTGCATCGTACGTTTTCGGTGATGCGCGGCGATCAGACCATCAACACATACTGGAGCAGTCGAGCACGGTCGAGCGAACAATACAAGCAACTGACACCATTGTACGCAGCGAGAATTATTCACGTGCCAACGATTACCTAATTCGGTTCACTGCGCAGGCACAGTACACCTTTGCTATCGCGATTGATAGTGGCAACTTCTTCCGCTTTCGAATTGGCGGCGCGATTTACTCGCGCGAACTCTGGGAGGAAAACGACGGAACGGGAGGTTATCGAGTTATTGACCAGCGTGGCGTCGTTCGCACCGATAGCTCCTACCGTGTCAACCGTTGGTTCCGTGTTGATACGAGGTACGTTGGCGGAGTATCAGCGCGGATTGATTTTATGGCGATGCGCGTAACGACTCCATACGGATTTGGTCTGCAGTACTTCGACGATGCAATTTTTGCACAAGCGTGGCTGTTGATTCCGATTTCCGAGCAAATTGGGTTGCGGTTTGATGGGCAATATTTTGCGCCGCTGTTGCGCGACCCGCACCAATGGGAAACAGCCAGCGTTTTCCTGCCGACGCTTCGTGTGATTTACAACTTCTGACCACGCGATAAGGACAGCAATGAAACGAGTACTTGGTTATCTGACAATCGCTGTAGCGCTCGGGTGGATGCTATCGGTTCGTGCGCAAGACCCCGAGCGTGATTCAATCATGCAAGCGCTCAAAACCATTGACCCAGAGATTGTGCGCTACTTCCCTCGCTGGCGCGTCTGCGAACCAAACTTGCAATTGCAAATTCGGCAGACGTTTATTCTCTACGGGCGCGATAAAGAAAAGCTCGATATGCAGAACATTGTTATCACCGCTGCGCCGAAGAGCGATCCCAATGACTACTACACAATTCTGCTGGTCGAGTGTGGGGAGGAGTATTTTGTAGCATCCGAGGTGGATGCATACATGCGGAAGCTTGCCGGTACATTGAGCGATCCACTCCGCCCGTACTGCTACCGCGACATTCCGCCCGAGACCCCACCCAGCGAGCGTCAGTACCGTGTCATCACTGATTTCATGTTACCCACCGATGTAGCGCATTCGATCTCAGTATCAGCCTTCGAGCAAGCGCTCAAAATCGGCGGGACGGGGTTCTGGCTGCGCTCAATCTTAGGCACGGACAACATAGGCTACCATTTCTGGTCGGCAGGTGAATCGCGTATAATTCTGCAGCGACCGCTCTACGAGAACACTGACCCTATAAGCAGCAAGCCAATTCCCTACTTGATCAATTTCCGTCTTGGCGGTGCGTATCGTCTGCGTGGTGGTTTGGAGAATCGGCTACTGAGCTTTTTGCCGTCGCGACAGCTCAATGCAAATCCAGGTAAGGCATCGCTGGGCTTGGATATTCATGCGCCATTCCATCCGCAGTTTGGGTTGACATTCAATGTCGAGTTCCCGATCACAGGTCCCGATAGTGCAGCCCGTGCAGAAAAAGATACCTGGGCAGGCTATACCCCATCGTTGGACCGACAGATAGAATTGCGTCGGACAGCTGGTGTTGATCCAACGATGGTGCTACCGGTGTTGCGCACCACCGGCAATGCAGCGCTCTTCTACAACTGGTGGCTTGATCCGAAGCACCCCGAAAACTTTTTCCGCTTTGATTTGGGCGTCTGCTATGCCGAAGTTCAAGAATGGGTCTATCGTCGTGCGCAAACAGGCGATACCGTCTTGGCACGGAATCTTCCGGGATTGCAGCTTTACCATCCCACAACCGCTGCCGATTGGATTTTTGCGCGCATTGAATACCGTAGCCAATCAACATTTCCTTTTGGTGTGGCGCTGCAGTATGCCAACCAAATGCTCTTCGCGCGAGCGTACGTACCGCTCGTCGGCGAATGGCTGTACTTAGAGGGCAAGTATTCGACGCCATTGCGATCTGAACCACGCCCCTGGGAGATCAAAAACTTTTTCATGATCTCACCGGTTTTGCGGCTGACGATTCGGTAAAAGTGTGTGGGTCTTCGGTTATACCGATCACAAATCGGTTAATTGATAAAGCGGGACGCTGATCGCAGCGGCGTTCCGCTTTCTTTGTCAGGTCATGCGTGCACGATGCAGCGTAGTTTTGCTAATCGTACCGATTGCTCCAGCTATTCTCGACTCCGCGATGAGCAATGTGTTTACTTCGATGCAGTCTGGTTACCTCATCATCTTCCACTGGTTCTGCCGCGTTTGCGTCGGATGCATGCTTATGGTGGTGGGTGTATCACCGATGGTTGCAGATGAGGTGCACAGCGATTCGCTTCGGCCCCAGCAAGTCCTTCTTCAAACGCAACTGCGCCCCCGAAGCGAACACTTCCTCTTGACAATTCAGAATGTGGACATCAAGCAGTACCCCGAGGTCAGTCTGATTGTCGAGGCAGTTGATGCAAACGGAGACCCGCTCGATACGCTGCGCCAGGAAGATGTGATCGTCATCGAAAATGGCGTCGAAAAAAAGGTACTCTCCGTTGCAAAGCTTAGCATCAAAGAGCGAGTACCGGTTGACATTGTTATTGTGCTCGATGTAACGGCAACAATGCAGGTGCATATCAACGCTGTGCGCGATAACATTGCACAGTTTGTTCGGAGCCTACTCGCGCGCGGCATTGACTACCGGCTTGCGCTCGTGCTGTTTTCCGATGTGATCGAAAAAGTTTATCCCTTCACGAGCGACGTCAATGAATTCATCGAATGGGTCTCGCGTGTTCGAGCATGGGGAGGCTTCGACGAAAAAGAAAATGCCTTAGAAGCGTTACGACAGGCTACAAAACTCGACTTCCGACCTTCTGCTAACCGTGTGGCAATTTTGATAACCGATGCACCCTACCACCAAGCCGGCGAACGCGGTAACGGTCGTACCGATTTGACCACGCAAACAGCAATCGAAATGCTGCAGAGAACAAATCTGCGAACCTTCTGCATTGCACCGAGTGTGCTTGTTCAGTACGACACGATCGCAAAAGCTACACGTGGTGTGATGTTTGACATTGGGCAGTCATTTGCGCGCATTTTGAATGCATACTCAACCCAACTGACCAATCTTTTTGCTATTAGCTACCGCACTGACTTGCCTGCCATTCCTGATTCGATCAACGTGGCAATTCTCAATCAGCGACGGCAAGAACTGGTGCGAAAAACAATTCCTGTCGTTGAACTTGGGCGCAAACTCATCATCGAAAATTTGCTGTTCGAAACCGCCAGTGCCGAGTTACCCGAACATGTGCCGGAGTTAGAGGTGCTTGCACAATTTATGCAGAATAATCCACGTGTCGCAATTCGTGTCGAGGGGCATACCGACAACCGCGGCGCAAGATGGTTCAATAAGCGACTCTCCCAAGCCCGTGCCGAAAGCGTCAAGGAATACCTGGTCAAAAAGAAAGGCATCTCACCAGCTCGCATTCAGACGATCGGCTATGGCGATAGCCGCCCTATAGCGGACAATGCAACCGAATTCGGCCGTTCCCTCAACCGTCGAACAGAAGTTGTCATCATTGCCAAGTGACCATGGCAGCCGAAGCAGCAGCCCGAATTACCGTGCACGGTCGGGTGCAAGGCGTTGGGTATAGAATGTTCGCGTACCGCACGGCTTTAGAACTTGGGCTTGTCGGGAGTGTCCGAAATGCCGACGATGGACGAACCGTCGTTGTGTACGTCGAAGGTAACCGGGCAGCGATTGAACAATTCTACACGCGATGCTGGCAGGGTCCACCTCGCGCTGTTGTTGAGGTGGTCACAATCGAATGGACCCAGCCGATGGGCACCTATTCCGATTTTCGCATCGTTCCGTAGCATGACTGTATCACAACCGTCGCTAGCGAGTCCATGCAGAATGCGATTTCCCTACGCTCGGACACCGTTATTGCCATCACGGGAGCATCGTCGGGTATTGGTGCTGCCTTAGCCGAGCAACTGGCAATGCGTGGCGTTCGTCTGTCGCTCTGTGCGCGGCGGCGTCAGCAGCTTCATGCCGTCGCAGAACGTGCGCGACAGCTTGGTGCAACCGTTCTCGAATGTGTTGCTGACGTCTCGATAGAATCCGAGGCTCGACACTTCATCGAACAAACGCTGGAAGCCTTCAACGGGCGAATAGACGTCCTGGTCGCGAATGCCGGGCGCGGGCACTGTGCTGCTGTTGAGGACACACCAACAGAGCAGGTGCATTCGATGTTTGCAGTGAATGTATTCCCGCTGTGGTATTTGGTGCGCCCACTTTTGCCGATCATGAAAGCGCAGCAGCGGGGTCACATCATCGCCATATCGAGCATCGTTGGAAAAATTGCCTATCCGTACAATGCGGCGTACGTTGCGGCAAAGCATGCGGTCGTTGGTTTTATCGCAGCGCTGCGGACGGAGCTGGTGGAAACGGGCGTCGAAGCGACCGTCGTCTGTCCGGCTGGTGTCGAGACCGAGTGGGCATCGGTAACGGAAGGCACGCCGATTGGTGAGCTGTTTGCCGATGGTATTGCGCGGTCACGCCAGATCGCTCACGAGCGAAATATTCCACGCGCTCCGCTGCAGCGAATGATGAGTGCAGATGATGTTGCACGACGCATCGTGGAGGTGATCGAATCGCCGCCGGGACGGGATGTCTTCACCCACGATGGTTCTGATGAGCTGGTGGCATTGGCACTGTCCAGCCGGCGGGACTACGAACAAACGATGCTCCCACTGCTCCTTGGCATGCGCCAGTCGTATGAAGCACGTCGGTAAAATCATTCTTGCGCTTCACCTACTGCTGCTGCAACTGATAGCAGGACAGAGCGAGCCGGCGACTGCTGTTGTGCTCGATGAGCACATCGCCACGCAAACGCGATGGGTTCTGGTTCTTAGCGGTGGTGGTGCGCGCGGTATCGCGCAAATTGGCGTTCTTCGTGCTCTTGAACGGCAGAACCTCTATCCCTCGGCTGTTGTGGGGACAAGTATCGGTGCTGTCATTGGCAGCCTGTGGTGTGCTGGTTACCGTGCCGATGAGATTGACTCGATTCTGCGCAGGATAAATTGGCAGGAATTGTTCAAGGTAGGAGACGAACGGATGCGCAGCGATCTCTTCCTTGACCAGAAAGCCGAATACGATCGCACCGTACTATCCATTCGCATGGATAACTTTCGTCCTGTCG
>JBBIUD010000004.1:0-17662 GCA_037440485.1 Chlorobiota bacterium | reverse complement strand
GCCTTCAACTGCTTGAGCAGCGAAGGGATAATTCGACCTGCAGAGGCAGTAGCTCCGCCTTCGTCGAATCGCTTTCCCCAGTAGCGATGCATCGCATAATCAATCCACACATTGCCTGGTCCAGTATCGAAAGCGCAAAGGCTGTCGAGTGTTCCATCGGGTGGGAGTAGTGTGACATTTGCGATTCCACCGATGTTGAGCGCTATTGTGTAGATGCTCGGATCGCGCAGCAATTCCCAGTCGAGAATGGGAACCAGCGGTGCACCGTGTCCTCCGAGCACAACGTCGGCGCTCCGAACATCGCTCACAACCGGTACACCAAACGCTGCTGCCAACACAGCCGGCGTTGCTAACTGATACGTCGAGCGGCAGAGGACATCTCCCTTCTGGTGTGGCATCGGAGCATGCCAAAGTGTTTGTCCATGAATACCGATCGCTTCAGGCTGGGCATGGGCACTCGCTATCGCTTCAGCGATTGCACGCTGGTAGTAATGCATGAGTACACAACTACAATCTCCCAACTCGCCGATGCTAAACGGTTGTGTCGTCAGATCGAGCAGCATGCGTCGCACATGAAAAGGAAATTCAACACTGGCATGACCGAGCAGCTCGATATGTATGCGTTCGTTTGTGCGAGACAGGTGCACGATAGCTGCGTCAACACCGTCGAACGATGTGCCGCTCATTGCACCTGCAACGATACGCGTTTGTGCAAGCCAAACAGATGGTTCTACCATGCACATGTGCCAATGAGTGTAGGTGCGAAATTATGCGCCATCAATAACCGACCGGTACTTTGACGATGATGGAACTCTTGCTCGCTCTTGACCGAGCGATCTTCTGCGCAATCAATAGCAGTATGAGCAATCCATTGTTTGACCGTGTGATGCCGATCGTAACATCGTTCCAATGGTGGATACCAGTGTTCGCGCTTGGCTTAGCGTGGCTATTGCTACGCGGTCAGAAAAGAGGGCGATGGTGTGGGGTGCTGATGATTCTAGTTGTTGTGGTTTCTGATCCACTGACCAACCGTGTAATCAAACCATTGATCGATCGCGAACGTCCCTGCCATCAGATGTCGTGTGTTGTGCAGCGAATACCGTGCCCAGAGGGTCCATCGTTTCCATCATCGCACGCGGTCAACATGGCTGCGATTGCCGTGGTGCTCAGTTGGTTCTACCGTCGCCTCTGGTGGATATGGGGATTAGCTGCAGTCATCGTTGGTTTTTCGCGCGTGTATGTGGGTGTGCACTATCCCAGTGATGTGCTGTTGGGATGGACACTGGGAGCAATGATCGGATGGCTGATTATGGCGGTCACGCGACGCTGGTGGCAAGAACGCAAAAGCGCTGCTTTCGTGTGAAAGCAGCGCTTGCGGTGGTGGTGATGTTTGCTCCTACAGCGTGGTAGGAGCTCCGGGGAATGCCCCCGTAATAAGAGGCGCAACTTCCCTGCACTCGGCAGTTGGTGATGGAAGCTGCGCCTGTGTGAGGGTACCATGAAACGCGCACGCCACAAGACGGAGTGCCAGAAAGAATATTTGAAGCGAAGAAAAAAATTCCGGGCAATAATTGGATGCTTCGTTCGCCATAGCCTGCAGTTGTACATCCTGCGACCAATTGCATGCCTTCTCTTGCCGAGCTGAAACAGAAATTTCGCACCCGTGATCGTGTGGTCCATGCAATGACTGCTGACGGAACGATACGCGCTGCAACGGTGGTGACCACCGAGACTGCTCAAACCGCACAACGCCGCCACGAACTCGAGGCAGTCGGTGCCGTTTTACTTGCCCGTGCTCTATCGGCGGCATCCATGATGGCATCGTTTCTCAAAGGTGAAGAGCGTGTCATCGTCGAAGCCAAAGGCAATGGTTTCATTCGGACCGTCTATGCCGAAGCACTCCAGGTCGGCGAAGTTCGAGGCTACGTTGATTACAATCCCAAAACAGACGGTCACATCTCGCCGCTTGGTACAGGCATTTTACAAGTCCGAAAAGTTCTCTACAACAAAGCCGAGCCAATCACGGGCATCGTTGAGCTCAGCACCGGTAACATTACAACAGACCTGGCGCATTATTTCTGGCAATCCGAGCAGATACCGACCGGTGTCCGACTCGATGTTACACTCGACGACGCTGAAAGCATTGAGTACTCGGCTGGGATTATTGTTCAGGCATTGCCCGGTGCATCGCCTGAGGTTGTCCGTTCGATTTACGACTTTCTACGGCAGATTGGCTCACTCTGTGAGTTGGTAAAGTCTGGCTATACGGCGGAAGAAATTACTCGCCAAACTCTACCGGGCGAGGTGGTGATTTTCAACACAACACCGGTGGATTTTTTCTGCCGATGTTCAAAAGAGCGGTTCAAAGAAATGCTTCTGAGCCTCGGCGAAGACGAAATCGTCCATATGCGCGCCGATGGACACAATGAGCTTGTCTGCCAGTACTGCGGCGAGCGGTATTACCTCAGCGATGAGGATTTTGAAGAGTTGCTTAGCCTGCTTCGCGCACCGAACAACTAAAGCGAAAAACTGCCGCGGATTTTCCCGAAAAAGCCTGTGTCCTTGTTTTCCTTGCGGCGCTTTTTGGGCGCAATGTTTTCGCTCTCGGTAAGCTGCACGAGCAGTTCACGTTCGCGTGCGGTGACTTTGGTGGGAACGTAAACGTTGACGACGACTAATTGATCGCCGCGATGAGTGCTATTGAGCTGAGGGATGCCTTTGCCGCGCATACGGAGAATGGTGCCCGGTTGAGTGCCCGGTTTGATGTGAAGCAATGCTGTACCATCGAGTGTTGGTACTTCAACGTCGCCACCGAGCACGGCGTCGGGGAAGGAAATGACCAGGTTGTAGATGACGTCGTTGCCGTCTCGGCGGAAGTATGGGTGCTCTTTTTCCTCGATGACAATGATGAGATCACCGGCGGGACCGCCACGCCTGCCGGCGTGTCCTTTACCGCGCAGTGGAATGTAGCTGCCGTCGCTGACTCCAGCCGGTATTGCAATGCGGACGGTGTCTTCGCTCATGGTTCGCCCCTCGCCACTGCACGCCGGACACGGATCGCGGAGTATGCGCCCGCTGCCATTGCACGTCGGACACGTGCTAATGTTGACGAACTGTCCAAACATGGAGCGACTGACTTGGCTAATTTGACCGCTCCCATTGCATGTGGGGCAAGGTGCATAGCCACTTGCTCCGCTTTTTGAGCCACTGCCGCCACACACGCTGCAGGGAAGATAGCGCTTGACTTTGATTGTTTTCTCGGTGCCACTGGCGATTTCTTCCAGTGTCAATGGCAACGTCACGCGTAGATCGGCTCCGCGCTCGCCAATCGGTTGCTGGGAATGCGCACTGCGGCGTCGTCCTGCTGTTGCACCACCAAAAAGCTCCTCAAAAAGTGTCCCGCCGAAGATGTCACCAAAGGCGCTGAAGATGTCGTCCATTGAGGTGTAGCGATGGAAATCTTGCCCCTCGCGCAAGCCAGTGTGTCCGAATTGATCATACCGACGCCGCTTGTCTTCATCGCTGAGGACTTCATAGGCTTCGGTGATTTCCTTGAATTTTTCTTCGGCTTCTTTGTTTCCCGGATTTCGGTCGGGATGATACTTCATTGCCAGTTTCCGGTATGCGCTCTTGATTTCGTCGAGTGTCGCACTCCGACTGACGCCGAGTACCTCGTAGTAGTCGCGTTTTGCCATTGTTAGCTGTCCTGTGACGGTGAAGACTGCTGGTTGGGTGTGCTGCCGTCAGCAGTGGCATTACCTGCCGACGTTACAACCCGTGCGTGCCGAAGCACACGGTCGCGGAAAAGATACCCACGCTGAATCTGCTGGACAATGGTGCCTTCGGGCAGTTCCGGATGCGGCACGTGCACCAGCGCTTCATGGAGTTCGACGTTGAATGGTTCGCCTTGCTGAACTTCCAAGGGACGCACGCCATGTTCCTCGTAGATGCGGTGGGCTTTTGCCGCGATCATTTCCAAACCGTTGAGCATAGCGTCGTAGTCGCGCGATTGTTTGCCTGCTTCAACGGCAGCATTGAGGTCGTCGAGGATTTCGACCAGGCGACTAAAAAGCCGCTCGGTCGCGTAGAGGACAAGCTGTTCTTTCTCGCGCTCAGTACGCTTGCGGAGGTTATCCATTTCCGCCAGGGAGCGGACGTACTTTTCTCGAACATCGTTGTATTCGCGTGTGAGCGCAGCGAGCTGCTCCTCCAATTCGGCGATGCGTTGCTGAAGGGCTGTTTGCTCGTTGGACGTTTGTTGTTGATCGGCTTCCGTCTGCTCAGTGTTCTCTGCAGACGGAGCCGTATGGGCGCTTTGCTCCTGCTTGATGTAGGTGTTGACGATGTCCTTCATGCGTTTGGGGAAAGATTTGTGCTCGTCCATTGTTGTCTTCTTTCAACACGATAACTTGTAAACCAATGCGTTAGCGGCTCTCCAAAGACGAAGAGAGCCTGTCTGGTAGTGCGCCGTGACGATAGCAGCGGAGATCACGTCAGTTCACGACGTGCCGCGCTGGCTTGTGCGTGGGTCGAGGGCATCGCGGAGTCCATCGCCAAAGAGGTTGATAGCGTACACTGCCAGGGCAATCGCAATCGAAGGGTACAGCACCAGTCCCAGTCCTTCACCGACGTAGAGATAGCCGCGCCCATCCTGAATCATGCGACCCCAGGATGGCGTCGGCGGTTGAATACCCAAGCCGAGAAAGCTCAAGCTCGCTTCCAGGATAATTGCTGTAGCAAAACCAGCGGTGGCAACAACAACGATCGGACCCAGTGTGTTCGGCAGAAGGTGACGGAGCATGATTCGCCAAGAACCAAACCCTAAGGCACGAGCCGACTGGACAAACTCGACGTTCCGCAGTGCCAAAAACTGACCACGTACAATCCGCGCAATATCCACCCAGCTCGATAGTCCAATGGCGACAAACGTTTGCCAAAGACCCTGACCTAAAATCACGCTCAGCGCAATCACCAACAGCACGGTTGGGAACGACCACACAACATTGGTCAGCCACATAAGCAGATCATCAACCCAGCCGCGGAAATATCCTGCAAGTGCACCGACGAATACCCCGATGAGCAACGCCAATGATTCGGCGATCAACCCTACCAACAACGCGACGCGAGCACCATAGACCAAGCGGCTGAACACATCGCGTCCAAAATGGTCGGTACCCAGGATATAAAGTGGCTCGGCATGCCACTCGGCTTCGGTTGTGCCGTAGAGCTGCCCGCGATGCAAGCGAAACGTCCGTCCCAATAGGTCGGTGTACTCAACCGAATCACCCACCATGCGGTAGGAGGCAATGGCAATAATGCTGGGACGGTCGGGGTGAACCGGATTTGTGCGGTAGAGAACGTTCCCACGAAACATCGCGGGCTTGATGGCATATTCGAGCACCTGAACAGTTGGGTCCATTGGCGCAATCAACGGGGCAGCCACCGCGACGGCAATAAGTGCAAGCAACAGCGCTAATCCCACGACCGCGCCCCGATTTCGCCGGAGCCGTTTCCAAGCTAGTATCCAAAGCGATGAGCTGTGCTGCGGTTGCATAAAGAGTCAGCAGTGATAAAACGTCGGTTGCCTGTCGTGTTATGTGTCGCGCCGGCTCGGGTGAAATTTGCACGTGCTCTATCCGTTGTTTGCACTCAGTGCAGCACCAACAGAACGCAACAATGCTCCACGTGCGACAGACAAAAATGCGAAGTTTGGACCCAGAAGTGCTCCAAGGACGGCGACTTCTTGGGAATTTCCTTCCAGAGGAACTGGAGGAACTCTTTCGCCAGTGGGGGCAGCCGCGCTACCGTGCGATGCAATTGTTGCATGGATACTATGCCCACAGGCAAACGAATCTGCTCGAGTTGAGCACATTGCCGCGGACTCTTCGTCAGCGGTGTGCCGATGAATTCATCACCCTGCCACTCCGCTGTGCTGCCCAGACGCGATCGAGCGATGGAACCGTCAAGCTTCTCTTTGAACTGCTCGATGGTGCGCGTGTTGAAGCTGTGCTCATCCCGCGGGAGATGCGCGACGGACGCAACCGCCGCACGCTCTGCATTTCTACACAAGCGGGATGTCCGCTTGGGTGTGTCTTCTGTGCAACAGCATCACTCAAGCTGCAACGGAATCTTGAAACAGCAGAAATGATTGGGCAAATTATCGCTGCTGAACAAACGCTCGGTGAACGCATCACCAATATCGTTTTCATGGGGATGGGCGAACCGCTACTCAATTACGATGCCGTTGTGCGCGCACTACGGCTCATGACGTGGGGACAGCAGCCCCTTGTAGCGCCGCGCCGCATTACGCTCACAACGGCGGGGATTGTGCCAGCCATCGAACGATTGGCACACGAGGATGGGGTTGCCGTCAAACTTGCGCTATCGCTGCATGCAACGACCGACGCGCTACGCCAGCGCTTGATGCCGATCGCACGGCGGTGGAATCTCGAGCAGGTGCTGGCTGCCGTCGAGCGCTACTACCGCGCAACCGGACGAGCGGTGACCTACGAGTATATTCTCTTCGATCAGCTCAACGATAGCGAAGCAGATATTCAGCGGTTAGTCAAGATTGCGCGGCGTGTGCCCTCGAAGGTGAACGTAATTCCCTTTCACCCGATTGACTTTACGCATCCTGTCGGGTTTGCCGCTGAACTGCGTCCGACACCCCGCCAGCGTATAGCGGAATTTGTCGTAGCATTGCGGCGAGCGGGAATCCCAACAATGGTGCGTTCCTCCAGCGGTGTGGATATTGCAGCAGCATGCGGACAACTTGCGCTGACCAGCGTAGCAGCACAGCCTAAAACGTTACGCTAAATCCGATGGTCGGGACAATTGGCAGCATGGTTGAGCGGCGTTCGATCAACTCCAGCGTTTCCCGATTGACGCGGTAAAAAACTCCAACGACGTTCTGGCGGTTGTACACGTTGATAACATCGAGGTACCAACTCCACTTCCACCCAAACCAGTTCGTATAGGTTGTCAGCCGAATGTCGAGGCGATGGTAGTCGGGAAGCCGACCCTGATTGATGTTGGACAGCCCGCCGCGATCGACGTTGAAGATCACCCCACGCCAATCAGTATCAATTTTTGCCATCATTTGTCCGGTGGTTGTATCGCGGATCTGCACAATGCGTGGTGTGATGCCAACTGGATAGGTCCAGGGGAAACCAGAGCCATAGGTGAACGTAATGCTCAGGTCGAGCGATGGACTAATCCGCCAACCACCGACAATACTGAGTGTGTGGCGGCGATCGAAATTGAACGGAATGCGAAGCCCATCGCGATAACGGTTGGCGAATGCGAACGAATACGCGATCCAGCCGTAGAAACCTCCACCATTTGTTGGCGCAAACTTTTGCACGAGTAGCTCGATTCCGTATGCTTCGCCTGTTGCGCTATTGACAGGTATTGTCGTCAGAGAGTCTCCTACGGTCGGCATTGGATTGGTCCATCCATCGCGTGTGCGATAGACTGAATCCGGCAAGCCTGGAATTTTCTCGACTTTCCAGACAGTACCTTGAACAACTTTGGGCAGAATCAGATCGTTGAAGCCTTTGTAGTAGCTTTCGAGCCGGACAAGCCACTCTGGGCTTACCTGATGCTCGATACCAACAATGGAGTGCGTTGCTCGTTCAGCGCGGAGGGAGCGGACGTTCTCGCTGGTAAGATCGAGAAAGACTTGTTGATCGAAAAGCTTTTCGTAGCCGGGTGATTGGTAGTAGATGCCCCATGCTGCACGGAGCGTTGTCCTCGGCGACAGTGCGTAGGACGCTGACACGCGCGGCGCAAGGTATGTTTTGCCGATGAGAGCAAAATAATCGTAGCGTGCTCCGAGCGTCAGCGTCAGCCGATCGAGGGGGCGCCAGCGGTCTTGCGCGTAGATACCGCTGCGAATGTAGTTGATGCCTTCCGAAAGTGATTCTGGGAGCGGTGGTGCCGTCGGGTTCGCTGCTCGGATTGCTTTCAAGCGTGGGTCGAAATCGAGATATGCCACAACGCCCGTATAAATCCAGTCCTGCTGTATGCCGAATTCGAGGATATGCGTTGAGTCGAGCTGCCAACTGTTGTCCACTTTCAGCGAGGTTTTCTGGAAGCGAAAGCCTGTCTCTCCGCGAACGCTAAACAACGTTGGGACATCTACGCCTGCCTGGCGGAGCGAGTCCTGCAGACGCTTGAAATCGGCGTTGCTTATCGGACCGCCATTGGGATCGCTATTAAGCAAAGCAGAACCGCCGACCCCTCCAAAGCTATTGGCACCGTAGTTGGCATAGTACGAAAGCCCGACGTTGGCGACAAACGTTCGCGAGGGTGTCCACTGCCACGTGAGTCCGTACGCATCGTTGTAGCTGCGATCAACCAGGCTGATGGAGTCCGCACTCTGCCGATTGATGCCCGAGGTGAACTCTGTGTTATCGCGACTGGTCAGGACGTTTGCAAAGAGCTTATGACCCGATGCGGGATAAACCGTAAGCTTGAGTTGGAGGTCACGAAAGTTCGGAAAAGCAACGTCGCCATCAACAGCGCCGGTTGCACGCACGATTGGACCAACGAGCAGGTCGTAATACGTTCGGCGAGTCGAAAGCAACCATGCACCGTTCCAGAACGGCAGTGCACCCTCGGTGATAATGTTCGCGTTGGTGATACTCACATTGAGTTTGCCAGCAAAATAACCGTTACCGGTAAAACCATCGCGATTGCGAACATCAAGCACTGCAGAGAGCCGATCAGTGTACTGTGCGCCAAACCCACCGGTGAGCAGGGTTATGCTGCTGATCGTTTCCGGGTTGAACAGGGAGATAAAACCGTAGAGGCGATAGGGATTGAAAATCTCGATGTTATCCAGCAAGATCAGGTTTTGATCAGGTCCGGAGCCCCGAACAATGAGTTGGGACGAAAAGTCGCTGCTTGCAGTCACACCCGGCAAATTCTGGAGCGTTCGGAAAACATCCTCGATACCACCTGCTTTGTACTTTGCTTCGCGTGGATCAACGGTGAGAACGCTGGTGCGCGTATCGCTCTGCTCCTGGATACGTCGCGAGGCAGTAACTTCAACCGCTTGCGCTTCGACGCTCGATTGACGCAACACAATCCGGAGTCTTTCGGTTTTATTGGGTGCAACAGTGACGGTTGCCGAATAAGCTTCATAGCCAATCGCGGATACCTCGATTCGATACGTACCGGCTGGAATATCAGCAAGAGCAAAGGACCCATCGCGCTGCGTGATTGCACCTCGCTTGAGTTGGGGAATTTTGATAGTCGCTCCTGCAATTGGCATGCGCTCAGAGTCATAAATGCTCCCCTCGATCCGTGCAAACTGCGCTTGCACGCTTCCGACGAAAACCAGACAGAAGATAACTATGAACAGAATGTGGAGCGTACGATGCACGGGCGATTCCACAAAATGATTGTATGTGCTGGCACAAACGCCATCCTTGCTGGAAAAGTTTCAGCAGGGATGGTTCAAGCGGGTGCTGCAGAGTGCCGATAATGACGTGTAGGAATGGATGCACGTGTACGGTTGAATGGATTCCGTCGAGGTTTCATACTACCCAACAGCGCGATGAAGCGGCTCATCCGTCACGCTCCCGTTATTCTGTTGCTACTTCTTGTGCAGTGTAGTGATCCGGTTGTTGTGCCTGATCCATTCCCGACAGCATACGATGGAGCGCAGTTCGATACGGACTTGCTGGCGACGCGATGGTATGAGTGTGCGACCGATTGCATGGAGCAATACCCCAGCATCGCCGATCCCATTGCTGCACGCATTTACGCTTATATGGGAATTGCACTGTACCAAGCATTGGTGCCGGGAATGCCAGGTTCTCGATCGCTGGAGGAAAGTATCCCAGAGCTTCGTGGTCTGCCTTATCCCGATACCAGCGGCAATCGCTACCACTGGCTGCTGGCAGCCAATGCAGCGATTGCAGAGTTGCTGCGCCAGATGTTGCCGCCATCGAGTCTGACGAGGCGACGCATTGATTCTCTTGAACAAGCCAACATTGCTGAACGTTGGATCGTTGAGCGCGACACTGCAATGCTGGAGCGCTCAATTCAGTACGGGAAAAAGCTTGCCGAACACGTTCTGGCAATCGCTCAAACCGACGGTGGTGAACGCGCATGGGAAGCACTCTTTCCGCCTGACTACCAGCTTCCGCTTATCCCGGGTGGTTGGGAACCGACTTCACCGGCGTTTGGTGCAGTGCCGCTTCTACCACAGTGGGCAAACGTCCGACTCCTGGCGACCACCGACACCTCGTGCATTGTACCGCCGCCGCCGTATTCGACCGACACAAGTAGCGCGTTCTACCGTGCTGCTGCTCAAGTCCATGCGCGGAGCATCACATTGAGCGATGTTCAGACCGACGATGCACAGTATTGGAGCGACCCCTTTGGGAAGGCGCCAACATTTCCGGGGCACCTGATGCGGATTGCCGCCCAACTGGTGCGGAGCGGACCCTACCGAACAGGGTTCGGTTCTGTGCTATACCTTCGTCTTGGTCTGGCGATGCACAATGGATACGTGTTAGCCTGGAAAGCAAAGTATCGCTATCCCTTGATGCGACCGGAAACCTACATTCGCCGATTCATTGATCCGACGTATCGCCCGCCACTCCCATCGCCCCCGACGCCGGAATATGTCTCCGATCATGCTCTGGTTGGGACAGCAGTTATCCGCATTCTTGAAGATGCATTTCGGGCGCCTTTTCCAGAAATCGAGCGTATCACCGATCGCACACACGCACCGCGCGGCAGACTCGATCGAGATTACCACACACTCTCCGAGGTGCTCGCCGATATTGTCCAATCCGAGCGTCTCAGTTGCACCCAGTATGATTTCAGCATCACCGCAGGGGAGCAATGCGGTGAACAGCTTGCCGCCGAGATCATCGCTCGTGTACCGCGGCACAAATAGCGGATGGCTATATTTGCTGTGGGTGTACTATTGCGTGTGCACCGTGTGTTGTTTGTATGTTCCACTGCTGGGGGGACCAGCAATGAAGTTCACCGTTGATCACGACGATAACATCGTCATCTTTACGTTCAAGGAACCGCGACTGGACTCGAGCACGGCGCCCGAAGTCAAAGCGGAACTCCTGATACTTTGTCAACCGACAATCGGTGCGTTGATTGTGGACCTAAGTCGCGTTGACTATGCCGATAGCAGTGGGCTAAGTGCACTCTTGCTGGCATATCGTCAGCTCCGAGACTACAAGATACCCATAGCCCTGGTTGGTGTGCGCGAAACGGTGCGGAATCTGTTTCGGATTTCACAGATGGAGTGGCTGTTCGAGTTCTATCCAACCGTTGAGGCTGCATTGCAGCAATTCCAGACCTCGAACAGTCAATAGCACCGCCTCGGCAGTGGTGGAGTCTTTCCTCGAAGTAATTTTGAATAGTGCTCGCAGTGTGCGGTGCACGATGGCATCTACTACCAACTGTTCCCAGCAATGATCATCACGTTTCCCGATGGTTCGCAGCGCGAATTTCCCACCGGTACCACCGGTATGGAGATTGCCCGTTCGATAGGCGAAGGGCTGGCGCGTGCTGCGCTTGGTATCGTCGTCAATGGAACTGTTTATGACCTTTCGCGCCCGATTACCGAGGATGCGCACGTTCGCGTTCTCACCTGGAATGATGAGGAAGGAAAGCGCATCTTCTGGCATTCGACGGCTCACCTGATGGCAGAAGCGCTCGAGGCTCTCTATCCTGGCGTCAAGTTTGGCATCGGTCCACCGATCGAAAATGGATTCTACTACGATGTGGACTTGCCTGATGGTGTTGTCCTTTCCAGCGAGGATTTCCCCCGCATCGAAGAAAAAATGCGTGAGCTGGTTGCCGCCGATAACCCCTACGAGCGTATCGAGATTTCGTGGGACGATGCCGTCGAGTACTACCGTGCCAAAGGCGATGAGTACAAGCTCGAACTGCTCGAAGAGCTGCGCGGCCAGCCGATCACTTTCTACCGCCAGGGTAGCTTTACCGACCTGTGTCGGGGTACGCATGTGCCTTCGACGGGGTATCTGCGCTATCCGAAGTTGCTGGCAGTGGCTGGTGCGTACTGGCGCGGTGACCATCGGCGCAAGCAACTGACACGTCTCTACGGCATTTCCTTTCCCAAAAAAGAACAGCTCGAGGAATTCCTGCGCCAGCGCCAAGAGGCTGAACGCCGCGACCACCGGCGCTTGGGACGCGAACTCGGAATTTTCCTGATTACACCTGCGGTCGGCAGTGGTTTGCCGATTTGGCTGCCCAATGGCACCATTATCCGCCGAACACTGGAAGCATTCCTGCGTACTGAACAGAAAAAACGCGGCTACCAAGAGGTCATCACACCGCACATCGGCAATCTCGAACTCTACAAAACCAGCGGGCACTATCCCTATTACGCTGACTCGCAATTTCCACCGATGCAGGTCGAGGACGAAGAGTACCTGCTCAAACCAATGAATTGCCCACACCATCACCAGATTTATGCCAGCCAGCCGCGTTCGTACCGTGATTTGCCGCTGCGACTGGCTGAATTCGGCACTGTCTATCGCTACGAACAATCCGGTGAACTGACCGGTCTGGTGCGTGTCCGCGGTTTTACGCAGGATGATGCCCATATCTACTGCACGCCCGAACAACTCAAAGAGGAGGTCAAAGGCGTCATCGAACTCACGCAACTGGTTTTCCGAACCTTTGGAATGGAGGTTTCGACACGCCTATCGTTTCGAGATGATAACGCTGATAAGTATGGCGGCGATATTGCGCTCTGGGAACGTGCACAACGCGAAATCCAGGAGGTCGCCGACGAGATGGGACTCAACTACACCATTGGCATTGGAGAGGCAGCGTTCTACGGACCCAAAATTGACTTCATCGTTCGGGATGCAATCGGTCGGCGCTGGCAACTGGGAACGGTCCAAGTGGACTACGTCATGCCAGAGCGTTTTCAGCTCGAATACACCGGTGCTGATAATGCAAAGCACCGTCCGGTTATCATTCACCGAGCACCATTCGGTTCGATGGAGCGATTTATCGGCATCCTGATCGAGCACTACGCTGGCAACTTTCCATTCTGGCTTGCACCGATTCAAGCAAGCATACTCCCCATTACCGATGCACAACGCGCCTGGGCACACCACCTCTGCGAGCTGCTTCAATCGAAAGGATACCGAGTTTTTCTCGATGACCGCTCCGAGAAAGTTCAGCGAAAAATAGCCGAAAGCGAACAGCGCAAGATCCCCTTTGCACTCATCATCGGTCGCCGTGAAGAAGAAAACAGCACGGTTTCGCTGCGGGAGCATGGCAAAGGCGACCGTGGCTCGCTGAGTATCGAGGCACTGCTGGAACTTTTTGCCACGCTCAACCAACCGGGTGCATGAAACGGTGGCTCATTTTGGTGTGCTTTGTCGGTGCCTGCGCTGCTGCCCGTGACGGGACCGATATTCCGGATGCGTGGTTCGGGGAACTCGTCCTTGTTCGCCTAACCACGGGCGATGTTCTCCGCGGCGAACTGCTCGCCCGAACCACGCGTGATTCCGTTGACGCTGTCAAGGTGCGCACTGCCATTGGTACTGCTACAATTGATCTTGACCAAATCGCCGAGATTTGTTTGCTCCAGAGGAGATACCGTCATACGTGGCGTACACTTCTGATGCCTACAGCAGAGCCAATTGGCTCGAATCATTGCCTTATGAGCATGGAACTTCTCACGCTTGGGACTGGGATTGGCATCGGTGAGGTAGGCAGTATCATGCTGCTGCGCAGCATCGTACCGGGCATCCCATCGAGTCATCAGCTCAGTGTGATCAATGCGAAAGCAACTCTTCTGCAGGCAGATTACCAACAACTCGACGGGCATCTATCGCTCTGTGTGGGGGGCAATCTTGCCTGGATCAATGCGCCGAATCGGTTGCAACATCTGTGGGTGGCGGGAACCTTCACGCGCGTGCGATCGCGTCTGACGGTGATGGCGTTCTATAACCTGTCCGATCGTGACGTGTACCAGGTCACAGCAGGAACGTACGGTTCCGTTGCGATGCGATATGCACCGAACGCAGTCGGGTTTGGATTAGGACTTGATGTTCAGTTACCCGCACGCGATGATGTGCATATTCTCGCGGAGTTGTGGAATAGCGATCTTGCCCGGCCGTATCAAACGATGCTCGTGCTGGGGATACGCCTGGCAAACACCGCGCTGGCACTCGATGCAGGGGTTGCAATTAGCTCGATGCCCGTTGTGATTCCGTTAGTGGCAGCAAGCTGGACGCCCTGGTAACACTCTGTTCAAATCGAATCGAGCCAGCGTCGGAGTTCCTGTTCGTCAATTGTTGCCGACGATTGGTGATACCGCTCCAGTGGAGGAGGAGCCGGCGGTGGTGTGCTGGCAGTGTCGGGGTGGGAGGGATGGCTCTGCGGAGTCTCGGATGTCGCCGGTGGAAAAAGAATCGGTCCGAGTACCTCGGCAACTTTCTCATAGATGGTCGAGCGCGTAAACGGTTTGCGAATAAATCCAGCCGCCCCGCGACGCATTGCCTCCATCAGCAATTCGACGTCAGTGGCGACGCTCAAGATGAGCACGGGTATATCGGCAGTTTGGTCTATCCGTTTGAGTAATCGCAACACATGCATGCCCGAAAGTTCGGGCATAACAAGGTCGAGAATGATCAGGTCTGGTGTATGGTTTATCGCCAACGCAATAGCGTCGTATCCACTGCCAGCAGTGAGCGGCTCCCACCCATAGCTGGCAATGATCTTGGCAACAATGCGCTGCATCCACGTATTGTCATCAACGATCAAAATCAGCGGTGGGCGCGACATTGTTTCTACAGAGGAGTTGATTCGGTGCTGGGCAGTTTCGACGCCGATTGCTGCAAGCAGCCAATCGCGTTGCGAAGAGCATCGGGCGTTACATTGGTTGCCTGGCGGTTGAGCTCGATGATGCGGTCATAGACTTCTTTGCGGTGGACGGGAATATCTTTCGGCGCTTCGATGCCGACGCGGACAATCCCGCGGTCGTAGCTCAAGATTGTGATCTTGATTGCGTTGCCGATGGTGATGACTTCACCGACTTTTCGTGATAGAACAAGCATGGTTATCGTTGGCTGGTTTGTTGAACTCCGATCGGGTGAGCTGTTGAATACTTATCCGAGGTGATGATGATTTGCTGACCGAGTTGCTGTTGGACGTCAAGAATGACAGGGGCTTTCATGTTTGCTGTTGCACCCTCAGCACCGAGCGTCAGGATCACCAGCGGTGTGAAGCGCTGGAGGTCGCTGTAGTCCTTGCCGATGGTGTAGTCCGGTTGCAGAAAATATGGACTGACGACCGGAAAACTCAGCTCTGGATGCTCGACTGATAGCAACCATCGCACTGGTTCGGTCCGCTCGTCGCGGACGATGATGAAATGCCGAAGCTCTTCGAATCCCAGAAGACCATCGGGGAATCGAAAGATGTGGCGCTCTTCGATGAGAATTTCGCCGAATTGACTGGTCGTGAGCTTTCGAATGCTGGATGCTGATGGGCTTGCAGCCATCGTGGGCGAAGACATTGTTGCTGTTTCCATGGGAGGAACCGTCCTTGGTGGAACTCAAAGGTTGTTGTCAAATGCAATCAAAATTTCGACACGGCGATTTCTGGCTGATGCACCCTCGCCGGCAATCGGTCTGCTTGATCCGAAGCCACGCACAACGAGCCGATGCTCTGGAACGCCTCCGGAAACAAGCGCCGCAGCGACTGCTGTTGCTCGCTCAACCGACAGCGCAAGATTCAGCTCACCGTTGCGTGGTGGAGCGGCATCCGTATGACCGTCCACAGTGATTGTTGCTGTGCCATTGCGAAGGATCATCGCCAAATCGGTCAGGACCCGCTCTGCATTCGCACTCAAGCGATGCGAACCTGGATCGAAGACCACCTCCTCTGCCAGGATGCATCGGTAGGTTGTGCTATCGTGCTCAACGTCTGTCGGAGATAATCGCGCCAGAGTGGATTCGATCGCAGCACTCTGCGGAGCGACAGGTTCAAGGACCGATGCAGCGCCAAACACTCGCGATGCAGCGCGTGCAAGCTGGCGATACCGATCGGCATCAGCGCGAAACGTTGTCGAAAGAACCACGAACACTCCCACCAACAGCGTTACCATGTCGGCATAACTGACCAGATAGCGATTGGTGTCGTCGTTTCGCTCAGGCATGGCAACCGTGGTGTTGCATGTTCACTTGGTGTTATCGGCAGCTCGATGGAAAACTGAATACACCAGTGCCAGTAGTTTTGCGCGTTGTTGCACCAGACTCGACAATGGCACAGTTTACACGCGATGATCTCTTTGCAGCGCTGCAGCCTGTTGCATGTGATGGGCTGGAGCGTATCTACGTTGACGGCATTTCGACTGATACTCGTACACTCCAACCTGGCATGCTCTTTATTGCGCTGCGTGGGGAGCGATTCGACGGGCATGATTTTATCAAGGATGCAATCGAGCGCGGTGCAGCCGCATTGGTGCTCGATGTTTTCTTTCGGAATCGGATTCCGCTGCCAAGAGTGCCAACACTGTGGGTACACGATACGCTGGCTGCATTGGGCGACCTGGCGCGCTACCATCGCCGTCGGTTCAACATTCCAGTCCTGGCTATTGCTGGTGCCGTTGGCAAAACAACAACCAAAGACATGGCTGCACACGCACTTTCGGCTGAGTGGACGGTCCACAAAACTCCGGGCAACTGGAACAATCTCGTCGGCGTTCCGCTTGTGCTGCTGGGGTTGGAGAGTCATCACACTGCAGCCGTCATCGAACTGGGAACCAATCACCCTGGCGAGATTGAACAACTCTGCCGCATCGCTGAACCGACACACGGACTCATTACCACCATTGCCGAAGAACATCTTGAATTTTTCGGTTCGCTCGATGGTGTTGAACAAGAAGAGACAGCGCTCTTCCGTTGGCTCGCCGAAAACGGTGGAACAGCGTGTGTCAATCTCGACGATCAACGCTTATCGCGTTACGCTCGGCAGCTCCCATCAGCATTAACGTTTGGCTCATCGGCAGAAGCAATGCTGCATGCTACGTTTACCTTTGAGCAAGCGACGCTGTACCCAATAGTGCATCTGCACTGGCAGAGCGAACGCGCGACTGTGCGCATCAAGCAACCTGGCTATGCAGCAGCGCAGTGTGCGATAGCAGCGACGGCTGCTGCGCTGAGCGTGGGTTCATCATTGGCTGCTATTGCTCGGCAGTTAGAGCTGTACCGACCATCGCAGGCGCATGGATACGCGCGGATGGTGGTTCAATCTGTCGAAGGCGGAATCACCGTCTTGAACGATTGCTACAACGCTAATCCAGCTTCGATGCGATCTGCCTTGGATACACTTGCAGCCTATCCAACAGCAGGAAAGCGTATTGCTGTGCTCGGTGATATGCGCGAGCTTGGGGCTGCGTCCCATGCCGAACATGTGAACATCCTACGCGCTGCAACAGAGAGCGCCGATGCACTTATTCTCATTGGAGAGGATATGCATCGCGCTGCCGAGTCGGTCGGCGGATATAGGCTCGTACGGGCGATCAACCACAACGACGCAGCAATGCATATTCGGAAGATTGCGCGTGCTGGCGATGTCGTGTTGGTGAAAGGCTCACGCTCGCTGGAATTGGAAAAAGTTATCGCATTGCTCGGTGGGG
>JBBIUD010000003.1:0-21549 GCA_037440485.1 Chlorobiota bacterium | reverse complement strand
TCACGGACACTAACGTGGTCGCCCTTATCGGCTGCTTTGACCCCATCGGTGAGCATTGTCATGCAAAACGGGCATGCCGCGGCAATGGTTTGTGCACCAGTCGCTAACAGCTCATGTGTACGATTGTGATTGACCTTTTCACCGACGTGTTCTTCCATGAACATACGTCCTCCGCCAGCACCGCAACAAAATCCACGATCGCGGGCCCGGTCAGGCTCGATAACTTCCAATCCTGGGATATTCTCTAACACGGCGCGAGGGGCGTCGTATTCATCGTTGTAGCGTCCCAAGTAGCATGAATCGTGGTAAACAACCGCGTGAGTAGAGAGTTTGCTTCGATCAATCTTGAGCCGTCCTTCCTCGATGAGCTGCCGGATAAATTGGGTGTGGTGCACCACGCGGTAGTGTCCGCCAAACTGCGGATAATCGTTTTTGAGCGTATTGAAGCAATGTGGGCAGATCGTCACAATTGTCTGAACGTTATAGCGGTTGAGTGTTTCAATGTTCTGTCGTGTGAGCATATCTGCCAAGTACTCATTGCCGGTACGTCGAGCTGGATCGCCCGTGCAGCATTCCTCTACACCGAGAATGCGGAATTCGATACCCGCATGCTGGAGAAGCTCAGCAAAAGCACGCGCGATGCGCTTGGCACGCTCATCGTAGCTGCCCGCACAACCAACCCAGAAGAGAACGTCCATGGTGCTATCGTCGGCTGCTGTTTTGATCGGCAATCCGCTTGCCCATGCTGCACGGTCACTGTGTGACATTCCTCCCCAGGGGACTGCATTCGTTTCGAGGTTGGAGTAAACGTTCGGCAGCAGTGCTGATTCATCGTTGAATGATGCCTCCATCATCACGAGTGCTTGACGCATGCCAACAATTGCAGGCACATGCTCGATGTTAACTGGGCATTCTTGCATGCACGCACCGCAGGTTGTACATGCCCAGAGCGCATCGGCAGAGATGTAGTCGCCGACGAGGTGGCGTTGCCAGATCTGTTGTTCCTCTTCGCTGAAGACCATCTCAAATACTTGCCGCTCGAGCGGATCCATTTCTTCGAGTCGTTTCCCCTGGAGAATCGAGTATGCTGCTTGTCTTCGGTCCGCACGCGATGCGTTGTCTGCCCAATCACGGAGCTTGAGCAAGAGCGGACCTTTATCCATCGTACGCTTGTTGATGGCGATAATAATTTGCCGTGGGTCGAGCACTTTCCCTGTTTGATTTGCCGGGCAAACACTGGTGCACCGTCCGCAGTGCGTGCAGGTGTAACCATCGAGCAGTGTTTTCCAGGAAAAATCTTCGATGTCACGTGCACCAAATTTGGTAATGTTCTCTGCGCTGAAGTCAATCGTTGGTACGTGGCGGGGATATCCTAACGACGAAAAAAAGACGTTGGGCAACGATGTCAAAACGTGCAGGTGCTTTGAATAGGGGAGATAGTTCGTAAATGCTAAGATGAGCACGATATGGATCCACCAGAACACCTCGTGTGCAACGTCGCCCAGCGGAAGAATCGGTGCTAACAGAGATGCAATCGGTCGCACTGCCCAGGAATAATCCGTACCTAATCGAATGCGCGTGGTGTTCAGGAGCAATAGCGATGTGACAATCGTAAAAATCGTCAGCAAAATCAGAGCGGCTTCAATGCGATCGTCGGCTACCTGGAGCCGCTTGACCCGTGCGACGTATCGGCGCCAGAGCGCTGCAAGGGTTGCAACAATAATGAAGGCGCAGAAAAAATCACTGGCGATCGTCGAAAGCGAGTAGAGTGGTCCGAGCCAGTTCAAATTCAGCGCTGGATGCAAACCCTCCAAGACAGCCTCAGCGGCAGCCGACAAGAGAACGAGAAATCCCCAGAAGATTGCAACATGGATGATGCCTGCCCCTGGATCGCGCAGAATTTTGGTTTGGAATAAACCAACTGTCAGCATTTGACGAAATCGCGCTGCCAGATTGTCGAACCGATTATCGGGTCGCGCAAAACGCAGGTATTGCTGCAGTTTCCACACACTCCGTGCAAACAAAGAGGCAGCAGCAATGAAGACAATCCAGAAGACAAGATGCTTTGCAGTCATAACGATGTCGCTATGGTTTGGCAAAAAGCGGATGAGTGATGAACGTAGAATCGGTCAACGATTGCAAAAATGCGCGCAGGTCATCAAGCTCTTGGCTGCTCAGCCCAAGCGGGCGAATGCGTGCGTCTTTGTTGATGAAGGGCTTTCCGCCGCTGTTATAGTGCTCGAGAACTTGTTCGAGAGTCGCCAGTGTTCCGTCGTTCATATAAGGTGCTGTTAGGGCAACATTTCGCAGCGTGGGTGTTTTGAATTTACCGATGTCCTTTTCGTCACCAGTGACATAGTAGCGTCCACGGTCGTAGTAGTGCGAGTGAATGCCAATGCTGTGAAAATCGTTATCGGTGAAGTTGATCCCGCTGTGACATTCGGAGCACTGCGTTCGTTTGCTAAAAAACAACTGCATCCCGCGGCGCTCTGCTGCACTGAGTGCTGTGCTATCACCGCGACGGAAACGATCATACCGAGAGTTTCCCGAAATCAATACCCGACAGAATGTAGCAAGTGCACGGACAGCGTCCCGGACCGAAGGTACAGAACCAAAGACGCGTGTGAATTGCAGACGGTATTCGGCTGACGATTTTAGCCGCTGGGCAATGATTGCGGTATCGGATGCCATTTCAATTGGAGAGGTCAGCGCGCCGAGGATTTGCTCTTCGATCGAGCGCGCTCGGCCGTCCCAGAACCACGACGTCGAATAGGCAACATTGACCAAGGGTGGTGCATTGCGGAGACCGATTTCATCGTGGGAGCCACGACTGACGGCAATAGTGTCGGAAAAAGAAAATCGCTGCTGATGACAATGTGCGCACGAGAGGTTGCTGTCTTGCGAAAGTTGTGGATCATAAAAAAGCAACCGACCCAGTGCAATCTTTTCGTGCGTGATGGGATTATCCAGTGGAACAACGAGCGGTGAAAACCCATCGGGCACAGGGTAATCGGATGGGACATGGGTGGGTGTCTGGCTGGCTGGATCGTTGCATCCAAGCAGCACAAGGACAACAGCCATTACGCGACAGAGCCGATCCAATTTCATAGCATCTGCAATTTACTGCTGAACGCACCAAGTGTCAGGCGTAGTTTTGCAGCCCATCACCACAGTACTGTCTTTGATGATCCCCTTGCTCGATCTTCGGCGTCAATACGAAGGCATTGCCTCAGAAATCGAAGCGCGTTTGCTCGCAGTTGCACGGAGTCAGCGGTATGTTCTCGGCCCTGAAACCGAACAATTAGAGCGATCACTGGCTGCGTATCTGGGCGTTGATCATGCGATTGCTGTTTCCAGTGGCACCGATGCGTTATTGGTTGCATTGTTGGCGCTGGATATTGGACCTGGTGATGAGGTTATTGTGCCGACGTACTCGTTTTTTGCTACTGCCGGTGTTGTTGCTCGCATCCATGCAAAGCCGGTGTTGGTGGATGTGGAGCCGGAGACGCTCACCATTGATGTTTCCGCAGTCGCCAACGCCATAAGCCCGCGCACGAAGGCAATCATACCTGTTCACCTCTATGGTCAGGGAGCAGCGATGGATGAACTACTGGAGCTTGCCAACGAGCATGGAATTCCAATCATAGAGGATGCCGCCCAAGCACTCGGCGCTCGACATCAGGATGGCTCTCGCTTAGGGACAATCGGTTTGGTTGGTTGCTATTCGTTTTATCCGACGAAAAATCTTGGTGCATTTGGCGATGCAGGTCTTGTTGTAACCAACGATGATCGCTTAGCGCATCGTCTCCGCATTATGCGCAACCATGGCATGGAGCCACGATACTACCATGCGGTTGTGGGCGGTAACTTCCGCATGGATGAGTTTCAGGCAGCAGTGCTCAACGTCAAGCTACCGTATCTGGATCAGTGGAATGCCAAGCGGCAAGAACACGCGCGTGCTTATCAGCAAAAACTGGAGTCGTATAACCTCCTCAGTCCCGACGGACCCATAACGCTGCTCCGAGTGCGGAACGAAGGCATACCCGACGGGCATATTTATCATCAGTTCGTTGTCCTTGTCCGTGATCGCAATCGCTTGCGGGCATATCTCCAACAGCGAGGTATCGGCACAGAGGTTTATTATCCGGTGCCATTTCACCGCCAACAATGCTTCCAAAATCTTGGGTACGACGATATGCACTTTCCCGTTGCTAACGATGCAGCAGAACGCTCGCTGGCATTGCCTATGTACGCAGAGCTGCGCCAGGACGAGATTGAACAGGTTGTCGGAGCAATTGCAGAATTCTATGCCCAGCAAGCATAGCTACTGGCGTTTGAGCACAACGATCGTGCGGTCGTCGGAATATGCAGCGCCGGCGCTGTAGTGCTGGACATCTTCGAGAATTTGTGTTGCGATGGTGCGAGGAGATTGGTCTGCCAATTGGTGGAGCAGCGCTGCAAGCCGCTCTTGTCCATAGAGCTGCCCCGTCGGTGACTGTGCCTCCATAATGCCATCGGTCACCAGCAGCAATACGTCGCCATGCAGCATGTTGATGTTCTCGACCGAAAATCGTTGTTGCGGTGCAATTCCCAGAATCGGACCAGTTGGCTCCAGCGCTGTAATGGAATTGGTGCGTGCTGAGTAGAAAAGCGCCGGACAGTGCCCAGCATTACTATAGAGCACCAGCCCGCTTGCTGAGGGTGTGATCTCGCAGTAAAACAGTGTCACAAACCGTTCGTGTGGGAACGTTTCATAGATCAGCGTGTTGAGTCGCGCGATCAGGGAGGATATCTTGGTATGATAGGTGATGCCCATTCGCAGAGCGCCGGAGACAAAGAGTGCTTGAATTGCTGCGGGCAACCCTTTGCTGGCAGCATCACTGACGACGATGCTCAAGCGTTGTTCTTCGTCGGCGTCGGTAGGACGGAGGTAGTCAAAGTAGTCGCCGCCGACGGTGCTATCTGGGACGGAGATGCCGAATGCGACGTAGTCGAGGAATTCAATCGTATGATCTGGAAGCAGCGATCGCTGAATGTGCGATGCTTGGTCGAGGTCTCGCTGAAGCAATTCGCGTTCCTGTTGATGGCGAAGGTTCTGCAGTGCTGCGGACGCAGCGCTGCCGATTATCGCAAGAATGGAGGCAAGCTCATCACCGACGACTGGTGCGTTGACAGCAATGACATACTCGTAGTACCGCTGCCCGGCGACTTTGAGCAGCCTGCCAATACCGGTTGCTGAATAGATTCGTATCCCTCGATCACGCAGCAACAGATCAGTTTCAACGTCGGTGACCGTTCGCCGTTCGGCAAGGCTCGCGAAAACTGGCTGTTCGGAAATACTGAGCTGATAATCATTGGGAATGCGTTGAACATCGCCGTACTGGTAGAGCAAGCGGTATGCCTGCGATTCGGGGATAAGTTTCCATAATCGCGCCCCGACAATAGCAAACTCATCCCGCTCGACAAGTTCGCGTACGAGGTACTTGAGCAGATCGTCCTCGCTGTCGAATCGCGAGCGGAGCAATCGGTCGAGTAGCTTGTAGAGGTGCCGCTGCGGAAGCGACTGGTACTGTGGATTCGTCATAACTTTGCGCCCTCCAGTGTCACGATAAGCGCGATGACGAATAGAGCAAATCAGCCATTGCAGGTGATTGTGCTATCGGGTGATGCCGATGTCGCATTGGCAGCGTGTGGTTTCCATTCTCCAGCGAATGTCTTGGTTGTGCACGAGTTTATTGTTGGACGTCCGCAAAAAATGTTCTCGCTCCTTCGGCAATGTCGGCGTGATGGTGTTGTGGTTGTCACCAAAGATCTCCGTTACCAACGTTTCCGAATAATTTGGAAGCTCTACGCAGCAATTACAGGCATGTGGAAGTGGACATTCGCCGATGAATACGGGAGGACCGATCAGTTCCGGTGGTGGCGCTTGTTGTTGGTAGAAATTCCGCTGTTGGCTTGGGAGATACTTTTGAGCGTCGCTGTACTCGTTAGTGGTTGGTTCAGGCTGCTACGCTATCGCGGGTTGTGTCAATGAGGCTTCTGTTTTTACGGACGGATTTTTACGGTGCGCAAACGCACGGTGGCTCATTCACCATGCAGAAAGGTATCCTCAATGGCTTGCGTCGCTGCGGGGTGGATGTTGTCGTTGTGACAAGCTGCCCAGCACCAGAACTGGGCGATATTCCCATCGAACTTATCCCGTACAATCGCAGCATGATGAACCTTCCCGAAGTTTTTAGTATTGCCCATAATCAACGTGTGCTGCGAAAAATTGCGCCGATCCTCGACCGCTACAAACCCGACGTGATTTATCAGCGACACAGCAGCCACAACATAACCGGAGCAATGATCAAGCATCGCTTTGGGCTTCGGTACATGCTGCAGTTCGATGGATCGGAAGTGTGGATGAAAACACACTGGAGCAAAACGTACTTGCCGCGAATGCTCGCGCATGCTGAGAACATAACGCTCCGCTGTGCATCACTGGTCACGGTTGTGTCGGAACCGATGCGACGCATGGCAATCAACGCTGGGGCATCAGAGGACAAAATTGTCCTGGTACCGAATGGTGTTGACACCGAGATGTTTTCACCGAATGTTGAGCCACATCCGATACGCAAGGAACGCCAGTGGGAGAATGCCATCATAGTTGGCTTTGTTGGTACGTTCGATCGCTGGCATGGAGCGGAGGTCTTAGCGCAGGCACTGGTGATGGCAATGGATCGTGCACCAACCCTTCGTGCATTGTTCGTTGGCGATGGTGCAACGCTGCCGCAGGTCATCGAAATTATCCAGAGCGCTGGCTTGACCGATAGGGTTGCGTTCCTCGGTCGTCTGCCGCACGACATGGTCCCTCGATGCCTGGCAGCATGCGATATTCTTGCTGTCCCAACGGTTCCCAATCCTGACGGTACGGAATTTTTTGGTTCGCCAACAAAACTGTTCGAGTACATGGCGATGGGAAAAGCGATCGTTGCGTCGCCGTTAGGTCAAGTCCGAGACATTGTGCACGATGGTAAAACGGGGCTGTGGTGTCAGCCCGGTGATCCGTACTCGCTGGCAGATCGTATGGTTGAGCTTACCAGCAACGAAGAACTCCGCCGGCGACTGAGCCAGGAAGCTCGGCGTGATGCAGTCGCCCACCACTCATGGTCAGCACGTGCCGCAGTCTTGCTCGAAGCCTGGAATCAACGCCTCAGGTGAGCGTTCCGTTTTCAAGGTCCAGAACATGCGTGCACCACGCACGTTCGGTAGCAACGTTCGTTGCAATGACAGTGATAGACGATGGTGCATGGCGACTGACCCATTGTTGGAGTACTGCAATGCCTTGGGAATCCAGATTGGTACTCGGCTCATCGAGGAGGATTAGCGGTGGCTTGCCAATAAATGCAAGCAATATCTTGAGCCGTTGCACCATGCCGGAGGATAGTTCGCCGATGCGGTACCAGCGAAATGGCAAGAGCCCCGATTCACTAAGGTAGGTTTCAATCACTGGGTCTGCAAGGGAATATCCTCGACAGCGACAGTGAAATTCAATCTGTTCCTGAATGCAAAGCTCCGAATAAAGCGCAATAGCTGGTGCAGCAATGCCGGATTGCAGTCGCCGCCAGAATGGATCGGTTGACGCCCCGCTGGAACAGATCAATTCAACGTTGCCGCGCGTTGGCAATAGCAACCCAGCAAGAATGCGCAGCAGCGTGGATTTTCCACTGCCGTTCCTTCCGATACAACCGAGCACTGCACCCTCGGTGAGTGCGAACGAAATGCCTCCCAGCACGAGCGTGTTCCCATAACGATGGACGATCTGCTCGGCGCGTAACTCGATCACGGCACAATTGCCAGTTTGGTCAGTATCGCTTGTCCTTCAGCTTCAATGAGGACCAGGAAGACTCCCTGTGCTGGGAATCGCTCATCACCGATGGCGATGCGCACACTTCGCTTGTTGGCACTATTGATGATGATAGGGGCGCTGCGCTGCCATACTCTCATTCCTTCGCTTGTCATCAGGGTTACGGTTGCTCTATCACCGGCACGTGCAGCATCGGGTACAGGAAGCAGGACTTCGGTATGGAGAGATCGAACCACCGGATTGGGTACGGGTAATTGCTCGGCTGCTGCCGTTAGCCCGCTGCGGACGACCACCAAATCGCAGTTACGTTCCAGGATGCGCGTGCAGGTGTACGGTGTAGAGCCGAGCTGATCGCCACTGCCGCTGCGTTGGATGCGGACGCTATAGTCAGAGCTGGTGCGTGCATCAATGGCTAATTGCCGAATGTCGGGATTTGTAACGACAAAATCAACCGTGTCTGCTGTCACGCGTGGATCATCGTTGGGAAGTGTCGCACGCAGCAGCTTGAATTGGAGTGGGTACAGTGAAATTGTTCGCATCCATGCTGGTGGGTCGTAGCGCTGGTCGTCGGTGTTGTTATCGGGTTGAAGGAGCGGCAATTTCTGTGCGTCGGCGAAGAAATCGGCGCGAGCGCGTTGACCCGTCCAATACAGCCAGGGCAGCATCTGGCACCAAAGCGTGCGGAAGTCTCGTCCACGAGATGCGACAACACTGTCGAGCGCAACGGCTGGGTGGCTGCAGTTGCCGATGCCTTCCCACCAGGATCGAATTGCATCGTCGCCAATTTGTAGCGCCAGGTATCGCACAGCGATCGAATAGCCATAGCTTCCTTCGATACTGCGGTCGCAACTGAGGCAGTAGAGCGTCGGATTCTCGAATAATCGGCGAACGTATTGCGTGTAGTTTGTTATTGCAGGGAATGCGCGCTGTTCGATCCACACGCTTGTCATTTCGTGGTAGATGGGGCTGATGCCATAGGCATAGCCATACTGAACGACATGGTGAAATTCGTGGAAGCAGGTTATTGCCAGTGCTGTGTAACTGGTGTCGGAGTATGTGGCGCGTTTGATTGAGTAGCCGATCGAATCGCGGCTGCTGTAGTCGTTGTCAAGCAGGATGAATGCCGTCGAGCGCACACCATTGCACGGTGATGGAATCAAGTCTTCGGCAAAGGTTGCACCATACCATCCGTACTGCCCTAAATCCCGATCGTCGAAAAAAAATCCCGGCGTTTGTCCGAGCTGTACAAGGTAAACATCCCACGAGCTGGTATCAACGTAATCGCGCGGTGGCTGGCGATAGCCGAACGTGTCGATGGCAAAGTGGTATGCTGCATCCATGTACCACGCTGCTGAGTCCACAAAATCGGGGATGCCGTTGCGATCGCTATCCGAGGTCGGGACGGCATTGAGTCCAAGCGTGTCGTAGTGGATACGAAAAAGTCCACTTGGGCTCGTGATAGAAAATTGCATGCGAGGGCGTATGCGTGTTTGCAGGTATGGAGCTTTTTTGTGGATCTGTGTTAGGCAGGTCGTGATCTCTGGTACTTGATCAGCTCTACTCAATGGCGGAAGCACTGCAGCAATCAATGCTAACCAAAGAGCATGATACCAGTAGCTCCTGCCTCGACCAGTGCTTACTTGAACATTTCCTTGATCATGCCCCACGTGCGGCGAACAGTACTCAAGTTGTGAGTAACGGCAGTCGAGGAAGTGTAAGCGATCGAGTTATCGCTTCCAACAATGCGCAGGCGGTAGTAGTACACTTTGCCACTGGTTGTGGGGTCTTGCGTACCTTTACTCAGCACGTCGCTATCAACGTAACGGTACACGATGCCGCTTCCCTTCGGATCGAGTGAAGCAATAAGTGTCCACGTCCGATTATCGGTGGAGCGTTCGATGTCATAGCGAAGCACACCTTGTTCGAGCGAGGGCTTCCATTCGATCGTAATCGAGCGTCCATCGCTTCGGGCGGTGAAATACTCCATCGAAGCCTCCACCGCACCGGCTAACAACGCGAGAGCCCAAAACGCTGCTATGTACACACCTAGTTTCATGACGCTACAAATATATTGCAACACACACAAATCGTTTCATTCATGACGGCATCAGCGACGACCGATGTTGCAATCATTGGCGGCGGTATCGCGGGCACTGTACTCGCCGATCATCTCCTGCAGTGCGGATTACGCGTGGTTTTGTTTGAGTCACCCGACCGAGCGGCTGTTTCGCGAGCTGCTGGACTGATCTCACCTGTTGCAGGATTGCGTTTTGGTGTTCTCCCGCAGTGGACGGCGTGGTGGGAAGCTGCTTGTTCCTACTACGAGCACCACGGTGTATTCGACGCAATCACATGCTATCGGCTTCTCTACCGCGCTGATGAGATTCGCTTCTGGCAACGAAAACAGCCAATGTTGGTTGCTGCTGGTTTAGCATCCCCTATAGAACTACCCGAGTGGTTAGCGTCTGTATCACCACCGCAGCGCGCATTCGTGCCGGCGATCTGCTCGACCGCTGTATTACCCGTCTGCGGGCTGCTGAGCTTTATCGTATGCAGACTGTTACAGATGCCGATATTACAATCGGAGTCGAGTCGGCGACCGTGTGCGGTATCTCGTGTGCGCACGTGGTGTTTTGTGAAGGTGCATGGATGCCCGGCAATAGCTTGTTTGCATGGATACCGACCATGTTCTCACGCGGACAGCGCATCAGTGGTAGAATTGAACGTGTCCGAATTGAACAGGCTGTCTGGTTGAGCATACGTGGGAAAAGTCTGGTGCTCGATGGATCGGAGCGTTTTTCGTATGGTTCAACCTACGACTGGTCTTGTGTTGAGCCGATCGCGACGGAAGAATCGACTCGCCGCCTGACTACTGAACTGGGACGCATCCTTCGTGTGCCCTTCCATGTTGAGCAAACCTGGGCTGGTGTGCGACCAATTGTCGCTGATTTGCGTCCGGTCATTGGGAATCATCCGCAGTGGACGAATGTGTGGATATTCAATGGGCTTGGTTCGCGTGGACTCCTGCTGGCGCCATTCCTTGCCAAGCAACTTGCCGGAGCAATCGTTGACAAAGCTCCTCTGTTGCCGCAATTCGATGTACAACGGTTTGTTCGCGCCGTAGGCAAGCATGAGCATCCTGCTTTGTCGTGAGGAGTCGAGACGTTGTTGTAGATTGTCTGCTACAAGTTGATCCACTTTAGCCTGGACTGATGGTTCTCCCAACCGTTGTTGAGTGGTCGCACTGGATCATTCGTCGCGTGCTCCGAGCTGGTGATATTGCATTCGATGCAACGGTCGGGCATGGTTACGACCTGATTATGATGGCAAGGTGTGTTGCCCCGAATGGCTTGGTTCTCGGCTGTGACATCCAGAGGCGTGCAATCGAGAGTTCCCAGCAGCGTGCTGAAGAGCATGGACTCAGTTCACTTGTTCGCCTGCACCAGCAATCGCACGAACGCATTGCTCAAATCACAGCCGCCGAGGGTGTGCACTCGTTCCGCGCGATTATGTACAACCTTGGCTACTTGCCCGGTGGCGATAAGGCAATCCGTACTCGACGGGAAACGACAATTCCCTCGCTGGGTTGTGCCCTTGAGCTGCTGGAATCTGGTGGTGTGATGACGATTGTATCGTACCGTGGTCACGAGGGTGGAGTAGAGGAAGCCAACGCGGTCGTCAAGTGGTGCAGGGCGCTTCCACCGAATGAGTTCGAGTGCATGGAATACAGTTCGCTCCAGTCGGAGTCAGCACCACTGGGCATCGCAGTTGCGCGGCGGACTATTCGGTGAGAATTTCGTAGGGATCGAGTCGCTCATCAATGACCAGTCGAATTTTCCCGTGCGGGGTATCAAACCACGCCAGGTCCTCTCCGTGCGGTTCAGTCAACTGCTCCTTCCGACACTGGCAAAGCCATTGGTACAGCGATGGGGACACAACCAGTGCATGAGGTAGCTGTCCATGCTCGAGGATGTACTGCTCGATGCGTGCAAAAATTTCCTCGTAGGCGTCGAAGTAGTCCATGACCGTTAGAGCCGTTCTGAAACTTTCTTGAGCTGTTCACTTGCATTTGCCAGGAGCGAGCTGACGCTCTCGATCGCTCGGCGTGTAGTGGTGCTGACCTGTTCTTTGAGGTTTTCGAATGCATCACTGCTTGTTAGTTGCTCGAGTTCGGGGTAGAGTGGGAATGAGCGACAGAATTCGCACACCTCCTGACGAATACGGTCGAGCGTATCGGGGTTATTGCGATGTTCCAATGCGCGATCAATCCAAGCGGCGATCTGCCGCATCTCAGGCTCTTTCATACCGCGGGTTGTCATCGCAGGTGTGCCCAGGCGAATACCGCTGGTGATAAGGGGTGGCTGTGTGTCGAAGGGAACAGCATTTTTGTTGCAGGTGATCCCCGCTAAGTCGAGAGCAATTTCGGCGTCCTTGCCGGTGATTCCTTTCGAGCGGAGATCCACGAGCATCAGATGGTTGTCGGTTCCGCCGCTAACGATCGAAAAGCCACGTTCCATCAGTGCCTCGGCAAGTGCCTTTGCGTTGCGGATGACTTGACGTGCATATTCTTTGAACGAATCGTGCAGGCATTCACCGAACGCAACGGCTTTGGCGGCGATGACATGCATGAGCGGTCCGCCTTGAATACCGGGCATGACCCAGGAATCAATGAGTTCGCCCATTTTTTTTGTGCGACCGGTCTTCGGTGCAACCTGCCCAAATGGGTTGTCCAGATTTTTCCCTAGCAGAATCAACCCTCCGCGAGGTCCGCGGAGAGTTTTGTGTGTTGTCGAGGTAACTACGTCGCAGTATAGAATCGGTGACTGAAGTAAACCTGCAGCGATGAGACCAGCCGGGTGGGCAATGTCTGCCATCAAGAAGGCGCCGACGCGATCGGCAATCTGACGGAACGCTGCATAATCAATCTCTCGTGAGTATGCCGACGCACCAACGGTTATCATTCGCGGGCGATGCTCCAGTGCCAAGCGCTCGACTTGGTCGTAGTCAATCCGTCCTGTTTCTGGGTGAACGCCATAGCCAACAAACTTGTACACCCGACCGGAAAAATTAACCGGCGAACCGTGAGTCAGATGCCCGCCGTGCGCCAGGTCCATCCCCAAGACGGTATCGCCTGGTTGCAGGTATGTAAAGTACACAGCCATGTTGGCGCTGGAGCCACTGTGTGGCTGAACGTTGGCGTATTCTGCACCGAAGAGTTTCTTTGCACGCTCAATCGCAAGTGTTTCCGCAACGTCAACCCACTGGCAGCCGCCATAGTACCGACGCCCAGGATACCCTTCGGCGTACTTGTTGGTGAGCACGCTGCCTTGTGCCTGCATGACGGCAAGCGAGGTGAAATTTTCCGATGCGATCAACTCAATCTTATCACGCTGGCGCTCGTATTCACCAACAAGCGCGGCATGCAGTTCTGGGTCAAGAGCACGAACAAATTCGTACATCGAACAAGCAAAAGCGGTTCAACATCACAGCTTAACGCGAAATCACAAGCGGCAGTACCTGGTGCGACGATGGTGTGCGGTAACGCACAAGGTACGCGCCTGATGCTAAGGACGAAACGGGGAGAGCAATCGCGTTATCAGCACCCAAGGCAGAAAACCAATAGCTTGCCACAACATCACCGCGGAGAGTGCATATCTCGATGGTTAGGTGTGATGCAGGACTGCCTGGTGGTAAACGGAGAAACGCGACCTGATCGGCGGGATTGGGGTAGAGCGATAGCTGATCGTGGGATTGCCAGTCATCTGTGGAGGAAACAGGTGCTGCAAAGCATACTGCTTGACCACTTGTGTCTGTTGCTGGTACAAAGCATGTGAGCGCTCCTGCGCCTGGTTGGGCAAGCGAGCCTTCGCCAATGAGCACCGACCACCACGGCGCTGGCTCTGTTGCGGAGAATTGGCGTATTGATGCCAGACTTGCTCCTAAAAGAATCGAACGGGGGTACTGCTGCCGATACGCGCGGAAAACGGAATCTGCTGCCAACTTGCGTACCATCACATCGCTATTCATGAACGTGTTGGGTAATGCACTTTCTCCGCGCATCTGGGAAAGCTGGCCAAGCCCCGGTATGCCAAAGAGGGGAAACGCTTGGAAAATGGTGAATATCTTAACTGCGGCATAGATGATTGCTGTATCACGCAGATCTGCTGTTTGACCGCCGACAGAATACAACCACAGCGTGTTTGTCCCTTGAGAGAAACTGAAATTGAGCGATAGAGATTGCCCAATTGCACCGCCAAGACTTGCCAGCAACGCTGTATCACCGGTAGTATAGATGCCATCAACCCTGGCATTGACGATACCATTTTGTGTTGCTGTTCGAAGTGCAATTTGGACACCCTCTGCGGCAGTGTACGGACTAAGTAACTGACTGCGCAGCGGCAAAACGCATGCAATAAGTACCAAGAGTGTAACGGTTCTCATGTACTTGCTCACAGTTGTTGTGTTACAGCGTGAAACTACGAAAGTGCCCGATATTTCCAGTGCACCAGGTACATTCGTGCTAATTTGCAACACATGTTCGACGTACAGTAAGCTTCATGGCACTATCACCTGAGCAATGGCAAGCAGTCGCGACAACCGTCTATGCTTCCCGACGCATTGATGAAATCGAAGAACAAGAATTGGCGCCGAAAGGATTGGTCACCTACCAGTTTTCGGCAAAAGGACACGAACTTTTTCAGGTACTGCTGGCAGAACAGTTGAAGCATCCACACGATGCAGCAACGGTGTATTACCGGTCACGACCGTTTGTCCTTCACGCCGGGATGACCTACCAGGAAGCCTTCAGCGGTCCACTGGCACGCAGCAGCAGTCGCAACGGTGGTCGGGATATTGGAGTGGTCCATAATCTGGTCCCTCGGCGCGGGTTGACAATTCTGCCGGCATCGGGTGACGTCGGCGCACAGTTTACCCCAGCAGCCGGGTGGGCGCAAGCGATTGGTTATTACGTGCGTATACTGGAGGACTCAACCTGGGATGGTGCGGTTGCGGTTGCGCTGGGTGGAGATGGATCAGTCGCAACCAATGGTTTCTGGTCAGCGTTGGTGATGGCAACAACGCTATCGCTCCCGATAATCTTTGCCATCGAGGATAATGGCTTTGGAATCTCTGTTCGTTCAGAGTTGCAAACACCGGGAGGAAACATTGCCAACAATCTGCGTTCTTTCCGGAATTTGGTCATTGTTGACTGCGATGGTGCTGATCCAGCCGGCGCTGCCGAAGCGGTCGAAGAAGCGGTCCACATTGCACGGACGAAGCGCAAACCTGTTCTCGTACACGCCCGCGTACCTCGTATCTGCGGCCACTCTGGAGCGGACAACCAGGCATACAAATCGCCCGAAGAGCGTGCCGATGAGCAACAGCGTGATCCCATCCCACGCTTACGGACTTTTTTGCAGCGCAGGGGGATTCTGTCAGTTCAGCAGTGGAACCAACTGCTCGATCGGATTGAACAGGAGGTGCGCACCGCGTGCCAGGCAGCACTGGCAGAACCAGAACCAGCCCCAGACACCGTCAGGCACTATGTTTTTTTCGACGGCGTAACGCTCCAGCAAGTCGGCGGTCAGTGGGCATGTGCAGCACCGCAACACACCTTCACCACTGAGCCGCGAACCGACGGACCGCGCATCAATTTGATCGAAGCAGTGCGCCGAACGCTGGCAAGCGAACTGGAGCGTAATCGGCGTGTGCTCGTCTTTGGTGAAGATGTCGGCGTCAAGGGTGGCGTTCACGGTGCCACCGTTGATCTTCAGCGCCAGTTCGGTGCAGAGCGTGTCTTCGATACGTCGCTCTCGGAAGAAGGCATTATCGGTCGTGCCGTTGGAATGGCCTATGCTGGATTGGTGCCGGTTCCCGAAATCCAATTCCGCAAATACCTCGATCCCGCGATGGAACAGTTCAACGATTGCGGAACGATTCGCTGGCGAACGAACAACGCCTTTGCAGCACCGATTGTTGTGCGCATTCCTGTTGGCTATAGCAAACGCACCGGCGATCCATGGCACAGCGTCTCAGGCGAAGCAATATTTGCACACACGATTGGCTGGATCATCGCATTTCCATCGAACGCACGCGATGCGGCAGGACTGCTCCGAGCAGCGCTCTATGCAAATGATCCAGTGGTCTTTCTCGAACATCGCAATTTGCTTGATACTGCACCAGCTCGCACACCGTATCCAGGCGACGATTTTATCGTCCCATTCGGAAAAGCAACCCGCATTGCAGAAGGGCATCAAGCAACGATTGTCACCTGGGGCGATATGGTGCATCAGTCTATGGAGGCAGTGCGCTCGCTCGGTGCATCGGTTGATGTGATTGATCTGCGTACCATACGTCCATGGGACAAAGATCTAGTCATGGAGTCGGTACAAAAAACGGGTCGGTGCCTTATCGTACACGAGGACACCATTACGTGCGGTTTTGGTGCCGAGATCAGCGCGACAATTACGGAAGAAGCCTTTGGATTCTTGGATGCACCAGTGATGAGACTTGCACCACCAGACGTTCCCATTCCATACAACAAAGGCTTGATGGCTGCAATTGTCCCAACGCCTGAACGTATTGCACAGACACTATCGCGGTTGCTTGCGTTCTAATTGCGTCTTATCTCGACGATGGCAAAATTTTCACAACCCACGCCAGAAGCTATTGCAGCGCTACCGATTGATCCATCTGCGATCACATTCGGTATCAGCGAGATTTTCCATTCTATTCAAGGCGAAGGGACGCGAGCAGGCATGCCGTGCGTCTTTGTTCGTCTGCAGGGTTGTTCGTTGCGGTGCACCTGGTGTGACACACCGTATGCCCTCGATCGTCGCCAGCCAGAGCACACCATGACGGCACAGGAGATTCTCGACCAGGTTGCGCAGTTTGCCACACCGTTCGTCGAGTTGACAGGAGGTGAGCCGCTCGAACAGCTCGGCAGTTTCCGGTTGATTGAGTGGCTCTGCGATCGTGGTTACACCGTTGCGATCGAAACAGGGGGACATATCAGCATCGAGCATGTTGACCGACGAGCCATTTGTATCGTAGATTTCAAGTGCCCAGACTCTCGGATGGAGCCGCTCAATTATCTACCGAATGTCGAGTTCCTTTTGCCGCACCATGAAGCAAAGTTTGTCATCGCCAGTCGTCGCGATTACCAGTGGGCACGCTCGTTTATTGAGCAACACCAATTAGCGGAGCGTGGTGTGACAATCTTGTTTTCACCTGCATTCGGACTGATCGAGCCACACGTTCTGGCAGAGTGGATTCTTCGCGATCGCTTGCTCGTTCGGCTGCAACTGCAACTACACAAGTTTATCTGGGAACCGTCGCGCCGGGGTGTGTAGCGGTTCGTTACGGCAGGTAGCTGTAGCGACGGAGAAATTCAACCAGCGTTCGGCGATACTCGCTGCAATTGCAGAGCTGCGCAGAGCGAGTATAGCTCAACGCCGCCATCGCATGCAAACCAGCGTCTTCCAGGTACCGCGCTTTCAGTTGCTCGGCAAGAGCTGCATCATCGGTAAAATCGTTCTGGATTTGCTGAAGGTCATCGAGAACGCGGCGTTCTTCCTCATCGGTGAGCCATGCCACACAATACTCGGCAGATCGAACGCTCGAATTCTGCTCTTCGATGCGCCAGTAATACGGCACTCCACGCGCCAAACCTAACTGGCTGCGCACAATCGTAACGGCGGTATCCTGCACTGTATTTTCAGCAGCGATGGAACCATCACTTCGACGGAAACTGATTCGATACGTCGCGTTCGGTTTTGTGCGGAACCACCAAATCCGAAGTGTGTCGCCAAGGTTATAGGTCGTGTGCGGAAAGGCAACAATAATCGTTTGCTCCGAAAGTGCTGCGTCGAGGTAATTCCGAAGCGATGGTTCCGCTGCTGCTGTCGTTACACCAATACCAGTAGTCTGGAGCACCTCATCGAGTGCATCGAGGTTGCCCCGTCGCTGGGCAACAGCACGCTCGACCGCACCGGTGATTTTCATCGTGCGACGATAGTTTTCGTCATCGGAATTGCTGCTTGTTGCCTCCTTGAACACATACTGCGCGAATCGAGCAGCTATTGGGGAGCTTCGAGCTTTTGTAACAGCATTCTGAATGCTGACAGTGCCCGCTTTTGTCCATCGTACGGAACGTCCATCGCTGGTTACCAATGTTGCAGCCGATCCACTCGATAGCTGCAATTGATCGCTCAGCGATAAACGCATGCCAACGGTGGCGGGAAGTTGAGTCCCGTTGCGAATGACGCGAATCGTGCCCCGCATGTTGAGGATAGTTGCTTCCTGCGCTGCGGTCAGCACTGGCAGTCCCAACATCAGCACTATACCAGCAACCGGTGTTCGTCCGAATAAACCGAGTATTCGACGAGCTATAGCCTGGAGTAAAGGCAGAAGCGATTGTGTGTAAAGCTCATGAACGGTCGGGGCAAGAGCAATAGACATGAGCAAAACCGTTGTCGGTACGCGAACTGTAAAGCGATGGTAGAGGTACACCGTCAGAAAAAGAACCAGCAGAGATTCAACAATAACCAGCACCAACGCCAACCCATCGTACAGCATTGGTAGCCTTCGATGCCAGGTGCTGAGCCTGCCAACATTCCACCAGCAGAGCAATGCAGCAATGCCAGCGATGACCGGTTCAGCTACAGAGCTGATGCGCCGTTGTTGAAGAATTTGGGAGATGATATTTGCGTGGACGACGACACCATACATGTCGGGGAAGCTCCGACCGACGTAGTGGTCGTTGAGTGGCGTGAAAAAGGCATCCTCAAGTGTGGTCACCGTGCCTGTGAATTGGGTCCCAAGGTAACCGAGTAGCACAATTTTGTCGCGGACAAGTCTTGCTGTTGTTGAGTCCGACATCAGTTGAGTCCAATCGAGGACGTAGAACTTATCCGTGTTGCCAAGGTAGGCAATCTCTTCGACGCTGTTGTCTGCCGATAGATATGATGCTGTGCGGAGGGAATCGAAAAGGTGTGCTATCGCAACAGCAAAGTTGGGTACTACAGTTGCTCCAACTTCTTCACGCGGTGAAAAGTACCGAACGGTGCGGAAGGAGCGTTCCGTTGATGCAATAACATTGGCAAACCCAACGTGTCGTGCATGACGATGGAATCGGGAATGCGAGGTTGCGAGTGAGTCGAAGGTGCCATCGTCATTGGTATCGAGTAGCTCGCACGGGAGGACGAGGTTGGGTGCTTGGCTGAATGCTTCTTCGAGTAAGCTGTCGCTGTGTGGCTGTTTCTCGTGGCGAAAGAATGCATCCACGCCGATAACGCGTGGTTGATGTGCAGTGATGGTGGTGATAAGTCCGGCGATTCCGGCGCGATCAAGCTCGCCAATGTTGACGATGACAATCGCTGTATCGGGCGGAAATGCACTATCATCGCGGAATTGCGACTGTGCAAGGTCGGTAATGTCAAAGTCCGCAATGGCACGAGAAATCGGATTGAGAAAATCGAACGACAGCGGTATGCTGCTGATTGCGATTACTGCCCCAAAGATTGCTGCGACCATCAAGATGCGGTCGCGTATTGATTGCCAGCGCGAAATACTCGGTGCCATCATGCGCACGTGCGTGGTGCTACACTCGGTCGGCAAAAATAGAGCACGTCTTCGTTCGTGTTTGGCTCCGAGCAGCTTAGCGTTTTCTGCGTACCTATGCGGAGCAATCGAATGCCATGATTCCTGCAGATCTGCAGCCTATCCGAAAGGAAGCAATTACGGTAGGGTCCCTTCTGGATGCACCCTTGCAACTGCGAGCACTCAACGAGAACGTGGGGATGGACAATCTCATCACCGACGAAAATGTTCACCGTCCGCAGTTAGCATTAGCTGGTTTTCTCGACCTGTTCACAAGCCATCGGTTGCAAGTGATGGGCAATACGGAAGTGTACTATCTCCGCACACTGGGAACCAGCGATCGTGTGCGGGCATTTCGCGGGATTGTCGAGCGGCGTGTACCTGCTGTGATCTTGACCAATGGGCATATGCTCGATCAAGAGTTGCTGGACCTTGCCACTGAATACAATGTCGCACTATTGCAGACACCGTTTGAAACAACACGAACGGTGCATATCCTTTCAGAATTCCTCGGAGATCAATTCGCACCGCATGTCATTGTGCATGGCTCGCTGGTTGATGTCTATGGTGTCGGTGTGCTCTTTGTCGGTCGCAGCGGCATTGGTAAAAGTGAGATTGCGCTCGATCTTGTCGAGCGTGGGCATCGCCTTGTTGCCGACGATGTGGTGATCTTGACCCGTAAGCGCGATGCAATTTTAATGGGAACCGGAAGCTCATTGATTGAACACGTGGTCGAAGTGCGCGGATTAGGCATCATTGATGTCCGGCAGATGTTTGGTATCCGCGCCATTCGCTACCAAAAGCGATTGGAAATCGTCGTAGAACTGGAAGACTGGAACGCATCGGAAAACTACGAGCGGGTCGGGCTTGATGATACCACCGTCGAAATACTCGGCATTCCCATTTCATCGGTCAAGCTCCCGATCTTTCCTGGAAAGAACATTACCGTTATCGCCGAAGTTATTGCACTGAACTATCTTCTGAAAACGTACGGCTACAATGCAGCGCAACACCTTGCCAACAAACTTGACGAAGAAATTCGCCGCCGTTCTCAGCAGCAGAAGGGTACACTCGATCAGCGTGTGGTTACGTACTTTCAAGGCGACGATGAATAAGCGGCGTTTGCTCAGCTATCTTGTCCTTGCGCTTGCCATAGGTGGATGCCGACTCTGGGATAACACCACCACCTATTTCAACACCTACTACAACATGCGCCGTCTGGAAACGGAAATCACCGATGAATTCCGCTATCAGGATGAGTTCGCCAAACCACCGAAGCCCCGGGTGGTTGTTCCGATCGAGCCAGATATAGTGCTGGAACGCCCAGCCGCCGGAGCACTGCCAGCGTACATAGACCAAATGATCATCAAGCCCAACAAACTCCAGCCTGTTCGAGTCAAGGTAGATTCGATCATCATCAAAGGTTCGAAAGTCTTAGCAACGCATGGTCAGAGTGATTTTGTTGACGGTACGCTCTACTTGATGGCGGTTGCGTATTTCTATCGGAGTGAATGGCTGCCGTCGAATATCAAGTGCCAGGAGTTGATTGTGCAGTTTCCCCGAAGCAGCTATTCGCCCGATGCGCACTTGCTTTCAGCCAAAAATTATTTGATTCAGCGCAATATTCCCAAAGCCGAACAGATGCTCTCGCGGACTGTGGATGTTGCCTGGGAACAGCTTCGCTACGACGTTCTCTCGGAAGCATTCCGACTTCAGGCAGAACTTGCAATTGAGCAGGGTAACGTTGATCGCGCTGTGCGTCCGTACCGCCAGGCAATTGCTCAATGCCCCGACGAAACTCAGCGTGCACTCTGGCAAGTGGATTTGGGTTTATTGCTGTATCGGCTTGGTCGGTTTGAGCAGGCAGCACGTGAACTAGCCATTGTCGAGCGCTATGATCCCAATCGCTTAGCCCTTTTCGAATCGCGCTACTATCGTGCGATGGCTCTGATCCGCAGCGGGAACTTCAGCCAGGCGGAGAAAATTCTCGACGATCTCGAGCAGGAACGACGCTTCGACGACTATGCAAAATCCGGTTATATCACCGGTGCTCGGTTGGAGCTATACCGCCTTGCAAAACGTACCACGGAACTCGATTCACT
>JBBIUD010000002.1:0-21598 GCA_037440485.1 Chlorobiota bacterium | reverse complement strand
AGCTGTGTTCGACCTTCTGTCATCAACAACTGAACTGCGCGACCGTTTAGAGCAAAACACTCATTACTTCCGTTCACAAATGGTTGCTCTGGGGTTCGACATCAAACCTGGCAATCACCCAATCGTACCGATCATGCTCTACGACGCAAAGCTCTCGCAAGATTTTGCCCGTAGTATGCTCGACGAAGGAATCTACGTTGTTGGCTTCTTTTATCCTGTTGTACCCAAGGGACAGGCGCGCATCCGCGTGCAATTGTCGGCAGCACACACGCGCGAGCATCTCGATCGCGCGCTGGAAGCATTTGCTTCCGTCGGTCGCAAATTCGGTGTCATCAGCTAACAGGTCAATCAACCATGGATCATCAAATTGGAATCGTTGGCGCAGGTACGATGGGTCGTGGTATTGCATTGGCGTGCTTATTGAGTGGATTCCGCGTTACACTCAGCGACACCAATGCAGCCACTCTTGATTCTGCGCGCTCCTCCATTAGCGAGAGCATCAACCAACTGCATTCAAAAAAACGTATCACCGATGAACAAGTAACTCACGCACAAAGTGCGCTTCTAATCAGCACAGAACTAAGTATTCATACCGACGCACACATCATCATCGAATCCATTATTGAAGATCGCGCCGCTAAGGTTGCACTTCTGGCACAGATTGAACGCCTCACCAAACCTCACGCGCTCCTTGCAACGAACACATCTTCAATTTCGATCAATTCGCTCGCTGCAGCACTTGAACACCCTGCACGCTTTGTTGGCATTCATTTTTTCAATCCTGCCCACATAATGAAGTTAGTCGAGATTATTCCCTCGCTTCATACAAGCAAAGAGTCTCAAGATCGAGCGTTCGCCTTTGCTAAACAGCTTGGTAAAGTACCGATCATCGTCAGTGACGTACCAGGTTTTTTAGTCAACCGCGTCGTGCGGAACTACTACAACGAAGCTCAACGAATTGTAACCGAGGGTGCCGCAACTATCGAGCAAGTTGACCGCCTGCTGGAAGCGGTTGGTTTTCGCATGGGACCGTTTCGATTGATGGACCTAATCGGGGTAGATACAAATCTGAGCGTTACAAAATCTGTGTACGAGCAGTACTTCTACGAACCTCGATTTCAACCCTCACGACTTCAGCAGTCATACGTTGATGCGGGTTTGCACGGACGCAAATCTGGGCGCGGTTTCTACCCCTATGACGATGCAGCACAATGAGGCGACGGCAGCTTTTTCCTATTGCACAACAATTTTTTTACCGACGAAAGTCGAATTTTTTTTCATTCACCCATACAATTGCGATCGGAAGTGTTGCTCTCAGCAGCGCTGCCCTACTCCTTGCGTTGTCAATTCTGGACGGATTCGACCGTGAGCTACAATCAAAGACAACACTTTTTATCGGTCACATTGATGCTCGGATTAGTGCTGCCGACGTTCAACACAAACTTCAGGAGTGGATCGACCGATTAGCGCGCACAAGTCGGAGCATCGTAGGCGTCGCAGCTTATACCGAGATTGAAGCATTGCTGACCAACAAAGGCAACGTCGAAGCTGTTTTAGTTCATGCCGATACCCCAGCCGTCACAGATCGCTTAAATGCTCTCGGATTATATCCCGGCGTAATAGCTCGCTCTTCTTCGATTGTGCTTGGTCGTCCCTTGGCTGAACGGCTCGGTGTGCAACCTGGTGATACAATCGTCATTCTGGTTGCAGGGGGACCAATGGTAGCGACAACATTAGCAGGTGCTCCCATACCTGTTGTGCGTCGAGTTGTCGTTGAAGCGATCTACGAAAGTGGTCTGCGCCAATTCGATGAAACAATCGTACTAGCTGGACCGATGCTCATTCGAGCGCTACTTGGTGATCGCTCCGCACCGTCTGGATTTACGATCTGGCTCGATGATGCCGATCGTAGTCGCTCGATTGCACAACGATTGGATTCACTCTACGGGAACGCACTGTACGTGAGGACATACAAAGACTTACACCCAGCGATGTTTACCTGGATTGCCCTTCAAAAGCGTCCGATTCCGATCATCGTTGGCATGTTGAGCATTGTTGCCGCATTCAACATTCTGACCTTGCTTTTTGTTGCGATTGTCGAGCGGCGACACGCCATTGCTCTACTCCGTATCCTCGGCTTAGATCGCAGCAGCGTCGTACTGCTTGTCACATCGTATGGTGCGTGGATAGGAATTATCGGCTTTATCGCTGGACTCGTCATAGGACTTGCTGCTGGTTATGCCCAGCAAACTTTTGGCGTAGTCCGACTCGATGCAGAGATCTATTTCCTCAACCGTCTGCCCGTTCATTTTGCATTGTGGCACGTGCTTGTTGTCGGTGGTGTTACCATTGGTCTATCGCTCCTTGTTACAATGCTACCTGGCTACGCTGCTACTCGGATAAGCCCTCTGACTATTCTGCGCATCAAGTGATGTTTCCTAATTTGGCAGCAGCATTGGTTCTGTGTCAACAGAATGCAACGCGACACCTGCACGTTACCCCGAACTCGGTTCAGATTCTCTGCAATTATGCGGAATCGCGCTCGGCGTGACGATGGATGTGTGTGATAGAGACAGACAAACCCATTCTTCACGCGCAAAGCACCATGCACTCAATAAGGTTCAACAATCACTACACCTCCAATGAGCATTGATCGAATCGTAAACATACTGGGCGACAAAGCAACGTACCTGCTCGACCATCGCTGTACGACAATTCCAAAGGACATGCTTCCCGCTCCTAGTGGCGATTGGGTTGACCGCATATTTCTGGGAAGCGATCGTTCGAATCGTGTGCTCCGCAACTTGCAGTGGATTTATTCGACCGGCAGATTAGCAGGTACTGGCTATTTGTCAATACTTCCCGTTGACCAAGGAGTCGAGCATAGTGCCGGTGCATCGTTTGCAAAAAATCCAGAGTACTTCGATCCCGAGCGCATCGTAGAGCTTGCGATAGAGGGTGGGTGCAATGCTGTTGTGTCAACGTTTGGTGTGTTGGGTTTATGCGCACGGAAGTACGCCCATAAAATCCCATTCATCGTAAAAATCAATCACAACGAATTGCTTAGCTATCCCAACAAGTACGATCAAATTCTTTTCGGAACGGTCAAGCAAGCATTCGATATGGGGGCTGCTGCAATCGGCGCAACGATCTATTTCGGTTCGTCCGAAAGCACACGTCAAATCCAGGAAATCAGTCAAGCTTTTGCGATGGCACACGATCTCGGTATGGCAACAATTCTGTGGTGCTATTTGCGTAACAGTGCTTTCAAGACCAAAGAGCGTGATTATCACGTCAGCGCAGACCTGACCGGACAGGCAAACTACCTTGGCGCTACGATCGAAGCCGACATCATCAAACAAAAGCTTCCCGAAAACAACGGCGGCTACATCGCACTCAATGCAAACGGTGTCAGCTACGGCAAATTCGATAAACGGATGTACGAGCAGCTCTCCTCGGATCATCCTATTGACCTCTGCCGGTACCAGGTTCTCAACTGCTTCAACGGAAAAATTGCTCTCATCAACAGTGGCGGTCCATCCGGTGCAAACGATTTCTTCGAAGCGGTGTGGACTGCAGTTATCAATAAGCGCGCGGGCGGTGCTGGATTGATTTCAGGTCGTAAGGCATTCCAACGTCCGATGTCGGAGGGCATCGCACTGCTCCATGCGATCCAGGATGTGTATCTATCACCAGAAATAACGCTGGCGTAGTTTCTCCAAGAGTCCACAAATGACACGAGCGTCAACACGAACGAATTTCCAGCGTCTTGCGCGCCAGTACCTTGCTCCATATCGTCGTGTGCTTGCCGCGGGGGCAATTTTCGTGACTCTCTCGAATTTGTGTTCCGCATACTATCCGCGCGTTATTGGGCAGACAGTTGACCTGATCGCGAGTGGACACGCAACAACGCACACCGTGGTTGTTCGGATTGCCGCAATCATGCTGCTCACCGTTGGTAGCGGACTGTTCATGTTCGCCACGCGCAAAACGATCATCGTAACATCTCGCAAGATTGAGTACGAGCTACGCCGGGATTTTCTTGCAGCACTCGAACGACAAAGTCAGCGTTTCTATGACCGCATGCCGACCGGCGTGTTGATGGCGCACGCGACCAATGATGTTGCTGCCGTCCGCGAATTCCTCGGACCAGCCATCATGTACTCGGCAAACACACTGACGACGTTTGCTTTTGTTTTAGCACTCATGCTCAGTCTTGATGCTGCAACAACTGCCGTTGCATTACTGCCTCTACCCCTGATCGCGCTGGCAACCTATGCTATCGGAAATCGCATTTACCATGCATCGCGCCGAGTGCAAGAAGAATTTAGCGAACTGACTCGCCATGCCCAGGAAGCATTCTCCGGAATTCGCATAATTCGTGCTTTTGTCCGCGAGCAGTACGAAGAAGATATCTACGCTCAGCAAAGCCTTCGCTACGTTGGGAGCAATATTCGAATGGCGCGTTTGCAAGCGCTATTCATGCCCTCGATGATGCTGCTGGTTGGTTCAGCACAATTGCTCGTCTTACTGTTTGGTGGGTATCGTGTCATCAATGGTATGATGACCGTCGGTATGCTCACGCAGTTTTTCTTGTATCTGGGTCAGCTCATCTGGCCAATTGCAGCCATCGGCTGGGTCACCGGCATCGTCCAGCGCTCAGCAGCATCGCTTGATCGGATTTATGCCATCATGGATGAGCCGCCAGCTATTACGTATCCGCCCACATCCGCAACGAAACCGACTCGCTATACCATGAGCTGTCGGCAGGTATCGTTTGGTTATTCACCGGATAAACCGACGCTGTTGGACATCACACTCGATATTGACGAAGGAATGCACGTCGGTGTCGTCGGACCAATTGGGTCAGGGAAGTCCACGTTGCTTCGGCTTCTGGCTCGGCTATATGATCCGAACCGTGGAACCATTATGATTGGCGGTATTGCTCTTCACGAGCTGAGCGAAAGCGATTTGCGTGCGATTGTTCGCGTTGTTCCACAAGAGCCATTTTTGTTTTCCATGAGCATTGCGGACAATATCCGCGTTGGAAAATCAGATGCCACCATTGACGAAATTCATTCTGCCCTCGAACAGGCTGGCATTGCGCAGGAAGTGGAAAGTTTTCCCAACGGCATGGAGACCATTATCGGCGAGCGCGGCATTCTTTTATCCGGTGGACAGCGTCAGCGTCTTGCAATCGCTCGGGCACTTATCAGCCGCCCGCGTATTCTTCTCCTCGACGATGCACTCAGCGCCGTTGATACAGCAACCGAGCGACACATCCTTTCCCATCTGAAGCGTCTCGACTGCACTGCAGTGATTGTATCGCACCGACTCTCCAGCATCGAGCACTGCGACACAATCGTTGTCCTTGAAAACGGACGTATCACAGCTCAAGGAATTCATCAACAACTGCTCGACCAGAGCCGGTACTACCGTGCACTCTTCGAACGGCAACAGCTCGAGCAACGACTCAATGTTCAATCGTTTGCAGCCTAAGCAATGGAATACACCTCAAGCATCCTCGACCTAATTGGAAACACGCCGTTGGTCAAACTCCAGCGCATCACGGCGGGTATTGCAGCTCCAATTTTTGTCAAACTTGAAACTCGTAACCCTGGCGGCTCGATCAAGGATCGAATCGGTATTGCGATGATCGAGGCTGCCGAGCGCGAGGGTAAGCTAAAACCGGGGGGACTCATTATCGAAGCAACAAGCGGCAATACAGGCATTGGGATTGCGTTAGCTGCAGCAGTCAAAGGATACCGTTGCCTGTTTGTCACAACCGACAAAGCATCGCAGGAACGCATCCGCTACCTTAAAGCTCTCGGTGCCGATGTGGTTATCACGACATCGCTTGCAAAGCCAACCTCGCCGGATTATTACGTCAACATCGCAATCGAGCTGCAACGGACTATTCCCAACTCCGTGCTGTTCAATCAGTACGATAACCCAGCCAATGCAGATGCTCACTACCGTACGACCGGTCCAGAAATCTGGCAACAAACCAACGGTCGCATCACACACTTCATCGCCGGTATGGGTACGGGTGGTACCATATCTGGCATTGCGCGGTACTTGAAGGAACGCAATCCCGGCATCCGTGTAATTGCAGCCGATCCGATTGGTTCGATACTCAAAACGTACAAAGAAACAGGTGAGCTTACAGAGGGCACACCGTACCTTGTCGAAGGTGTCGGTCAGGATCGCCTTCCTGCGAATTTGGACTTATCACTGATTGACGAAATTGAGCTTGTTAGCGATCGGGAATCGTTTGCAACAGCGCGCCGTTTAGCTCGAGAAGAAGGTATTTTTTGTGGTGGCTCTTCGGGGATGAATGTTGCTGTTGCTCTTCGTGTCGCTCGGACACTACCAGCCGATGCCTGCGTGGTTACAATCATCTGCGATACCGGCGAGCGATACTTGAGCAAGCATCATTCGGAAGAGTGGCTACGCTCCCAACAAATCCAGCTCGACGACACCCTCACAGCCGGTCTGGTTTTAGAACGAAAACGCACGAAAGCACTATTGCCAGCACTGGTGAGTATTCCGGCAAATGCAACCGTGTCGGAAGCATTGGAAGTCCTCGTGCGTTTCGATCTCGACCGTGCACCAGTTATGGACTCCCACACCGTCGTCGGCACTGCAAACAAAGCGGCTCTCCTTCACGATGTACTGCGTGATCCGACCATAGTGACTTCACCGATTACTGAGCACATGCTCGATCCACTCCTAACCATTGATGCTCATGCACCATTTGATGAATTGCGCCAACGACTGTGCAGCGAGGAAGCACTCCTTGTGACGCTCTACGGATACCCGACGGGCATCATCACACGTGACGATATGCTCGAATACATAAACAGGGCGTAGCGAATTCGCTACACCCTGCGCATTTTGTTTGTACACTTCAGTACAAACGGCATGGCAAAGTTACGAATCAATCCCAGTTCACCAACAAAGAAAATCGCATGGTGTTGGCTAAGGGATGATTTTGCTCGATTGTGTTGATGAAGCTAAAATCGAGCGTGAAAATATCGTAGCGAATGCCTGCGCCAAACGTCCAGAATCGGCGACCCCCAATTCGAGTCGGCTCACCGAAGTAACCTGCCCTTAGTGCAATGACTTTTTCGTACCAGTATTCCATGCCAATTGCAGTCTCTACACCCGGATTTTGCCAAGCTGTTACAAACGATCTTGGCAATGGATCAGAACCAAACTGATCGCGTCGGACGAGCAATTTGCCAACATCGAATGCCACGGATAAATCGTTGAACTCATCACGAACAAGATTGACAGCAACACCTAATTTGAGCATCGTTGGCAGTGGGTCTGCCTCACTGCGGTAAGTCATTTTCGGACCGACGTTTTGAAGATTCAATCCAACCGCAAGCTTACCTCCAAGATCAGCACCCGCAACATCGAGCTGTGATGGTTTCCACAGCAAACCAAAATCAAAGCCACCACTGACACCGACACCCGGGGCAGTTTGCCCTGGCTGAGCTGGAGCAAGATTTGACTGAATGTATCGTAGCTGCACTCCCGCCCCTAAATCATCGGCTATGAGCGTACCGTAGGACAATCCAATTGCAAATTCGTTCGAGCGAAATGTACCAAGCCTATTGCCGTTGATGTCGCGGCGCTCAAACTGACCAAGATTCATCAAGATGAAATTGACGGCAACCATGCCATCGAGCTCCTGGAAATAGCGCCCGTAAGTACCGTAGCTGTAGAACAGGTCCGCATTGAATTGGGGCAACCATCGGGAAAACGAAAGTGCCACCTGCTGATCGCGCTGGAACGCCAGTCCGCCGGTGTTCCAATGAACTGCGTAGAGATTATCGGCAACAGCAGTGCCGCATTCGCCCATGCCACTGGCGCGTGCATCGGGCGAAATGAGCAAAAACGGTACTGCCGAACCACCTGCTTGCCCAAATACTGCCACTGTCGGGCAGAGCAATACCGCCAACATCAGTGCTGGCAGTCGAACGTGTGTACGTCGCATTGCTGATCCTCCAAAAATGTTACTGAATTTTCACAAGTAAACCACGCACTGCAGTGCGCGAGCCGAATCCATTTTCAATTGTGATAACGAACGGATAAACTCCAGCAGGCAACGACCTACCATCGGTGGTACGCCCATCCCACTGGAAACTAGTGCTTTGAATGTCTGCACGAATAGATGATTGCTCGTATATCTGACGTCCATCGAGTTGGGTTATCATCAGCGTGACCATCAACGGCGATGATTGATTATGGTTGTACGCGATGTTGACATGATCGCTGAACGGCTGTGGATAGATGTCCACTCTACCAGTTTCAACGATGGAATCGTTTGCTGTGACAACAAATCCAACTTGCGCAGTAGAAAAATTATTGAGCACGTCCCAAGCACGCACAGTAATGGTGTGGTACCCAGGTGAAAGCCCAAAAAGCTGTCGCTTTGCGGTTCCTCGACGCGAGTCTTCGAGCGATGGTTCAAAATACTCGGTCAGATCAACCGCGTTGAGATTATCGTCCACCCATGCCTCAATCTTGTGCCCGATCCCGATTCCGGTTGAATTGATACCCGTTTCGTCACGGAGATCAACGATCAGCTCTGGATTAGCCCGGACTATATCGCCAGGACGAAAGCTCCGAGAATCAAGGTAAATCGTGATCTCAGGACCTTCCCTATCCTCGACTGATGTCACCTGCACACAATTGACTTTCAATGCACGCGATGAACCAGCACCAGCAAGAATGCCATTACGATCGATGGCATATACATGAAGCCTACAAGCATTTTCGCTCAACGTCGCATCCTTCGGGATGGTAAACTCAGCACGAAACTGACCATGCTCTACCGGATACGCACCGCGGTGAAGCATACCACCAGTTTTCCAAAATTGGTACGTCGTCGTATAGCCCAAAGCAAGCTCTGACGGGTCCTGAATTTGCATTACAACATCTGCATCGAACAATGAAGCAATGGCGACACCCTCAAATTCCTCAACGGGCTCATTTGTAACCGCATCGAACAGGCTACCACTGACGGAGACATGCTCGAGCGCACAAACCGCTACCGTTGTGTCTGGCTTTTGATTGAATCTATGCGAATATTCAGCTCGGGCAATTTCAGCCGCATGGCTGGATCACCGAGGAGAAAATAGCGTCGGTCGTTACTGCCATACTCGGTCAATTTGATGCCCATCAGCACATCGCCTAACGTTCGTCGTTGTCCGCTGGGTGTTCGTTTTGCAAGTTCTTCATAAAAGCGGAGACTTATCCATTCGTTTGCGATTGTGTACACAACACGCGTCGCAGAGAATACACCGATTGCCCCACCGTACTCCCACTCGACCAGCTTTTCTGCACCGCTTTGGGAATCGGTCATGTCGAAGCGGGCAAAATCACACGTGGCAGCAACCAGGAAAAACATCTTGGATTGATTTCGCATCAAAGTGATTGTCTTATCGCGATCGAAGACTTCCTCGTGTGCCCATACACGTGGATTGCCATGCCCAATCCACTGGAGCAGAAGTGTGCCCTGCCCGTTGATAATTGATAGCATTGCCTCGGTCGCGCTCGGCTTCCGATTTCCACCAGCACCATACTGCACGGGATATTCCGGCATGTACACCTTCCGTTGAATCAAACCCGGGAGCACGGTCTCGATTTTTCGAGCAATGCGTTCCGAAGAATTGACGTGCAGAGCACCATCACTTCGCCCGTTCGAAGTCGGTCCATCATCGGCAACAAGTGTTGCTGTAATCGCCCAGCTATCGCGTGCCGATGACTGTTCGTAACGCTGAATTTTCGATAGCACCGACATTCCCATTTGTTCGCTGGAAATGGTCAGCCGTCCAATGGCGACATCCATGATGTAGTCATCACCATCAACGCAACCAAAGTAGTCTTCAGTCGCATAACTATCGTCAGCATACGACCAATCGTACGGACGACTAAGTTCAATCTCGACATTATCGTTTTGGTACGGAGGTATCCAGTTCGGCGTTGTCGTAGTCAGATTGCGATAATCGTAATGCCCATCACCCCAGAGCAGCACATACTGCGGTCGCTTCCGCCAGGAGAAATATGCAAAGCTGATAAAATCTCGAATTGCTGTTGGGTCTGGCATCCCAGCTGCGAAAGCGGCATAGATGTGCTCCACCGGGATAACTACTGTTTGCAGTCCATCGTGTTGCTGGCGATACTCTGCATATGCTGTAGCACTTTCAAGAAATGCCGTCGGTGCAACAATAACCATTTCTGCTTCGATTGTGTTGTCTCGGGCTCGTCCAACGTCCGCTTTTTCAAGGTCGGGTTTGCGACGCGTGGCACTGAAGAAAAATTGTCGGGGCATGCCCCGCTGAGAGGCACTATCGAGGCGAATACGAATTGTTGCTTGTTGCTCGGTGATCGAAACATTTGCGCAGAGCTGGGGTTGAGTTGGATTGGTTACATCAAAGCAAAGCGGCTTACCCGTAAATCCACTCACGCTGAATTCTACAACACCAGTGTCGGTTGGTTCGGTGTACACGTGCAGTTCATTATTGTTTGCAACCAGCAACGTAGTCAATGTAGCCTGTGGCAATTGGGTCCGGCGATTGATAGCGCAACCGTAAGACAGCGCGCCGGTCATTAGCGACACGCTCAATCGGTACACGCACTGTGTCAACGATCGAGACGTACTCTGAATAGAGTTTTGTTTTTGCAGGCAATGGTATCTGCTTTAGCTCAAATCCATGCTCGCTTACGCTGACAATTGCCGATTGATCCATTTTATGCGCGACACAGATCGTGTATTCCATCCCACTCGCATTGAGCGCTAGTGCGTGGAGTTGCGTTGTAAGCGTCAGTCCAGTAGAACCATCGAACGGATCGCCGAACCACCGTAACCCACTCGGAGAGCCATAGGCATTGATACGATCGTTTTCGATCAGAACACGCTGGATAAAGTACTGTGGCAGTAGTGACGGCGGATCAGTTATCGGCGGTGTTGGCGTTGCCCTCAAACCTGGTGATCCGCCCCACGTGAGCAGATAGCTCGATTTTGTCGTGTAAGGATTGAGGTAACGTCGCCATTGTTTCATTGCCGGATTGTAGGCAAATCCTCGTGGTGGAGCAGCATAAAAAACGATTGCGCGCAACGAACCATCATTGTTTGTTTCAACGATGAGCGGTTGCTCGATTGGCGTATTCTGTCTGCCGTCGGAGGGTTTTTCCGATAGCGGCTGCCCACCGTAGCCGTAGAGTTTGATCGTGGGAACAAGCGATGCTGGAATATTCACCCCAAGCTTTGCAAGGTCCTCGGCATTGATTGAATACACTCCTTCCTCCTCAACGCTATCTTTAATCATTGGTGCATCTGCAGCAAAGAGGAATGCTTCTTGCCGCCGCTGCTGGATTGGCGCTTTGGTGGTGCGTTGCCATGTACGAAGCTGCGCAACGTTGAGCACCGGGACATTGCCATCATCGCTGGCGATCGTTGCTATACTCTCTGGAAAAACAACTCGAATCGTGCACTGCTCGATAATGCGTGTGCGGTTCGTCGCTGGATCATAATCGGAAACGGGAACGCTCAACCGAGCCAGTGGTATGCCGCGGCTAATACCAGCGAACACACACTCGACATTTCTGCTTCGATGAATGCGATAGCGTTCATGGTTGATTTGATACGCTTGTAGTTGTTGGCTACGATCAGGTGAAATTTCGGAATACGGTGCCGTTGGCAGATCAATCCAGCGTAGCTTGAGACCGTGTACTTCAACACTACAGGAAACCGACGGTGAAGGCACCGCAATCATCGCCGATACCACCGAGCGCTCCGGAGCACCATGGGTGGTTTCCTCCACTCGTGCGATGCCGGAGGCGACAAATCGAACAACACGCACACCGTCGTCGGTTACGAGCGTATCGAGTGTGTAGGCGGGCATATGAAACACAACGACCAACTCCTGAGCAGAGCTGCGGAGAACGCGAAAGGCCGAACGTGATGGCAACGACTTCTCTCCTCTATCCGCGGCATAAATCGCAAGCGTGAGGACGACTGTCGCAACCAATAGCTGCAGTGGCAGCAGGAATAGCCGAAGGTACATTCCTACAGATTAGCTGAACTCAACATTCGGTATCAACGCTCGATGCGCGATAAAACTGCCAATTGGTTGCACATTGCCGCGGCTCTTTGGCTGCAAACTTACAGTGCTTTAGGGTTGTTTGCAAGACTAGACAGCAAAATCCGTGTTTTTACCTACGTGCAGCACTACGCTTGAGCGGTTTTCGTTTTCCACCCACGCATACACAACGAATCAATGGAAAATTTCATGCATCTTATCAGCGACCAGGTGGCACACGAATTACAAATCGGGCGCACTGCACTAACCGACGGCAATACAGCGCGTGCCCGTGTCTGTGCACGGCGTGCAGTTTGGTTTGCACTGGCAAATGTCATTCCATCTACCATGAACGCAATGGACACTCTACGCCATTTAGCTCAAATACTTCCAGCCGAGTTGGCAGAACGAGCAGCGATTCTCTGCAATGGCGAACGCCACCGCCGACAGGGTGAGCGCATTAGCACTGACCCAATTTCTGATGCTGAAGCGATCATTGAGTATTGCATGTCGAATCCAATTCAACCAGATACTTTCACATCTTCATCACCTGGCCGCTTGGGACAGCTTGCCAGTGTGATTGTATCGCTTCTAATACTGTCATCCGTTACGCTTGCTGCCGGTCGAGATTATCCTGCGACGTGGTCCGTTGATTCGAAAATTTTGGCAGTACATCCTGGAGATACACTCCACATTCCGGTCCAAGTCCGTATCGAAAAAGGCTGGTATACCTACGGCATTAAGCAATACCAGACTGCTGATGGTGTCGGACCCCAGCGAACAGAATTCTCATCTGCGTTGCGGGTGCTAAAGCTTCTCGAACAGCGCATACGCATCACCCCAGCTCCGCATGTCGAGTACGATTCAGCCTTCGAAATCACTGTCGAAAAGCTCAAGGGTACTGTACAATTCGACCTCCCGTTTATCGTGACGGCGACAAAACCCGGTGTCTATCATGACACGCTTCGCATATACCACCAACTTTGCACGTCACAAAATTGTCTGCCTCCAGAGGAAATACTCCTTCCAATCAAATTTGAGATCACTTCGGCAACGGGTGCACTACCATCGCCAACCCCAACGGCGACGACTCAGACAGTACCACCAGCGGTACCCAACCAAACTCCACCAACCAATACGGCTACCACCCTCAACACCGCAACTATCCCACCGACAGCAGAAGAACAACAATCATCAACATGGCTTGGATTGCTTCTGCTTGCGATCGGGCTGGGCATTGGTTCCTGGCTCATGCCATGCGTCTATCCGATGATTCCAATTACCGTCTCATTTTTCACCAAACGTGCTGAAAAAGAGCACACCCGACCGCTGATAGATTCAGCGATTTACTCGCTGGGTATCATGAGCACGTTCGTTGTCTTCGGTGCTATCGCAGCACTCTTTTTTGGTGCAACAGCAGGTCGAGATATTGCAACGAATCCGTGGCTCAACCTGATGCTGGCACTGCTTTTTTTGGTCATAGCCGGCAACCTGTTTGGTATGTACGAACTCCGCTTGCCGTCTCGCTTGACAAATGCGCTCAACCGTGAATCATCACGTGTCCATGGGTATCGTTCATCATTCTTGATGGGGATGGTGTTTTCCTTGACGTCGTTTACGTGTACCGTGCCATTTGTTGATCTCATCGGAAAAATGGCTGCCGGAGGTGAGTGGTTTCGTCCATTGGTTGCCATGAGTCTTTATGCAGCGGTCTTTGCACTGCCATTTTTCGCGCTTGCCCTCTTTCCGACCTTCATCCAGCGTCTTCCACGGTCGGGAATCTGGATGAATCACCTGAAGGTTTCGTTTGCTTTTATCGAGATTGCCTTTGCAGTGAGCTACCTTGCCCGCGTTGACAGTATCCTTGGGTGGCAAATTCTATCGCGCGAACTTGTTCTTGCTCTCTGGGCAAGCTGTGCGCTGTTGATAGGATTGTACGTACTCGGTGTCTTTCGAACAAAACTCGATACACCGCTCGAATACGTCGGCGGAATTCGCGCGAGCGTAGCGACTGCATTTCTTGCGCTCTCGCTTTACCTTGTCCAGGGAATGTTCGGTGGGTCGGTCGGTCTGTTGGAATCGTTCGTGTACGTCGAATCTGCACGCCCTGTTTCGTCGGTAAAAACAGAGCAAGCGCAGAGCGCAAACACTTCGCTGGGCACGTGGACTGAAGACCTCGATGCTGCACTCCGCCAAGCACAAACCAGCGGCACACCAGTGTTCATTGATTTCACTGGTGTTAGTTGCACAAACTGCCGCTGGATGGAGAAAAACATGTTCACCAAGCCAAGCGTTCGCGCGATGATGGAGCGTATGATTTTAGTTCGCGCATTCACCGATCGTCGGAATTATCCACGCGATGCGATGTACAAGCGCTATCAGCAAGAACGCTTTGGCTCAACACTTCTACCGTTTTACGTGATCCTTGCCCCGAATGGTTCGGTAATCGCAACGAGCACATATACCGCCAGCGAGGAGGAGTTTCTTTCGTTCCTCCAAAAAGCACACAGCACTGCCTCGGCGGCAGTCAACTAACCATCCTGCACCTGTCAAAACCCAACCGGAGGTACTGGTTCATCAAAGCTGAGCGCCAAGTTTTCGAATCGAGCATAGTCTTTCAAGTATGCAGTTCGGACGGTGCCGATCGGTCCATTGCGCTGCTTAGCGATAATAAGCTCTGCGGTGTTTTCAGTCGGTGAGCCATCATCATAGGTCGTGATTTCGTACACCTCCGGTCGTGTAACAAAGATCACGACATCAGAATCTTGCTCAATCGAACCCGATTCGCGTAGGTCAGAGAGCATGGGGCGTTTATCGGCTCGAGATTCAACACTACGGTTGAGCTGGGCAAGAGCAACAATGGGTATATCGAGTTCCTTTGCGATTTGTTTGAGTGTTCGCGAAATAATCGAGATTTCCCGTTCGCGACTTTCTGCTTTGGGAGAATGGATCAGTTGGAGATAATCCACAAAGATCGCCTGCACATCGTGTTCAGCCTTGAGTCGTCGTGCTTTCGCGCGCAGCTCCATAAGCGTGAGTGATGGCGAGTCGTCAATAAAAATCGGTGCGTCGGCAATCCGACCAATCGTTTTGACAATCTTGCTCATGTCTTCGTGGCTTAGCCTACCTGTTCTGATCGAGTGTGCGTTGACTTTTGCTTCAGCGCTCAGCAATCGCATGACAATCTGGACACCAGCCATTTCGATCGAGAAGAAACCAACGGGCATTTTGAATTCCACGGCAATATTGCGTGCAATACTGAGCGCAAGGGCTGTCTTCCCCATGGATGGACGAGCTGCAATGATGATAAGGTCGGATTTCTGCAGTCCGCCAAGCATTTCATCAAGCTTGACAAATCCGGTTGGGACGCCAGAGATACCATGCTCCAAGCCGCGTTCTTGAAGGCGTGAGATGAGTTCAAAGGTTGCTCGTGCCAGCCTGTTGATGCTGGTGTATGATTTACCCAAACGCAATTCAGCAAGCGAAAAAATTTCGCTTTCCGCCTGATCAATCAACTCCAGTGCATCGGAGGTTTCATCGAACGATTGCTCAACGATACGTGCAGCCGTTTGCAAAAGCTGACGCTTCAAGTACCGTTCGAGCACAATCCGCGCATGATGCTCGGCGGCAGCGGCTGATACTACGTTCGTCGAGATTGTTACGAGCTTGGCAGTTCCGCCAATGTATTCCAAATGTCCACGGCGTCGAAGTTCATCCGCAACAGTCACGGTGTCAACCGGAACTCCCCGCTCGAATAATGCCAAGATGGCTTCGTAAATCTTTCGGTGTTGGTCGTGATAAAATGCTCCAGGCTCGAGGACTTCGATCGTGCGTGCGATGGCGGAACGATCCAGAAACATTGCACCAAGAACAGCAAGCTCCGCTTCTGTCGAATGCGGTGGTGTTTTCCCTTCCAGCAATGGACTTTGGCTGGCTGTTGTGCGTTGTCGTTGCGTACCGATGACTTTTTCCAGCGGATAACCGTACTCTTCCTGGGCAAGCATAGGTCGTGCAGAGACAATGATTGACTGTATGCAAATTACCAATCTTTTTTGAGAGTGAAATGTCTATTTTCGCGCTTGGTCTGCGGTCCAACAACTGCTGTTCGACTTGTGATCTTCTCCCGCGCATCAGAATACGCCATTCAAGCTATGCTCTACCTTGCCAAGCGATGGCAGGACGAAGAAAAGTTAAAGTCAAAAACTGCACACGCTCGGCATGGATACGTTCAAACCAAGGAAATTGCAGATGCGCATAACATGCCGTACTACTTTCTTGCAAAGCTTGTGCAGGACCTAACGCGTGCAGGACTTATCACATCAAGCAAAGGTCCCGGGGGTGGTATTCGGATCGCGCGCGACCCAAGCCAGATAACAGTCCTCGACGTAGCACGCTCGGTTGATAACCTTCAGTACGTCACTGATTGTGTCATTGGCTACGAAAAATGCAGCCCTGACCACCCGTGCCCACTCCACTACGAATGGGAAAAAATTCGCCAGCGAATATTCGAAATCATTCGTGACAAGACCCTCGCCGAGCTTGTCAAGGATACCAGTTTTGTGGACGGCCGACTTATGGCTCAGCGACGAGATGCGCAGCCCGCTGCACATTCTGTGTGAGCACATCAACCCATCGGAATGCTGATGACCGTTGTATTCATTGGATTGTGTTCGCTACGTGGCTGGTAGTGAAGATTTGCGACCTGATTTGCGATTGTGAGACCATGACCGCTCCTAACAAGGCGTATTGTGGCATCTGAAGCCGAACGAACAGGGCTGAACGCTGGGGACGTATCGCGCAGGGTTACGGCAATTGCATCGCCCGTTCGCTCAACGCCCACCACAATTTTTCCCTGTGCGTTCTGATACCCGTGGCGAATGATGTTAGAGCAAATCTCATCCACAGCAAGCACCAATGCCCAGATTATTTTTTCTGGCACATCTAGTTCGCGACAGCTCTCCTCGACGAATGAGCGTACCGTCGCGAGTTGTTTGAGTTCTGCTGAAATTGTCAGTTCGCGAGCCATCGGGACGGGTCTGTTAATGTGTGGTGCCCTGGCGGTCAAATACAGCAAGAGCGACGCTTCGCTCGGGGAAAATCCGAAAGATGTGCGGGAATCCGAGCATCTCGACTATTGCCGAGATACGCGGCGATAGCGCACAGAGCACAATGTCACCGCCACTGGAGCGGAACTGCTCGATATGACCCATGAAGACACCAAGCCCAGCGCTGGAAATGTACTCCAGGCTGCCACAGTCAACAACGACACGCACCTGCCCACTCGTAAAAAGTTGCTCTAGTAACGTGTCGAACTCCGGTGCAGTATAAGCATCGAGATACCCATCGAGTTCGACGACTGTTACTCTGCCATCATGAGCAGTTTTGACTTGTGCACTGAATTCGTTCTGCATAGTCAATCCTGGGTTGTGGGACGTTTCATAATGACCATCGTCATGTCATCGTGATATGAGGTAGCACCATACATTGCGTCAAGATTGGCACGGATGTTATGCATCAGTTGTTCAGCGGTGCAGTTATTGGCATGCACACGCTGAACGATTCGCTGAATGCCCTCGAGACCTAATTCGTTGGCGTGAGGTAATCCAATCTCGAGCAAACCATCGCTGAACAGAATGAGTGTACTCAATTGCTGGTATTCGAGTATCTGCAATTGCGTCAGCATTGCAAAACGCTCTGTTTCAACCATACCGAGCGCGATACCGCTCGGTGCGATTACCTGTACCTGACCATCGGTCGTAACTCCGAGCGGCGGTGGATGACCGGCTCGCATGACGTGAATAGAGCCTGCTGGGGCTATCCCAACAGCAACAAGTGTTATGTACACCCGTGGCTCAAGAACGCCACCATCGAGTACACGGTGAATGCGAAGAACAAAATCTTGGACACTTCGACAAAGTGGCGCCAGTGCTAAGCAAATGCCCTTGAGTTTAGCCATATAGAATGCTGCACTAATCCCCTTGCCGCTGACGTCGGCAACAACAACGCATGCTGTGCCATCACCGAGCACAAAGTAATCGAAATAATCGCCGCCGACCTCCATGGCAGGTTCTGACCATCCAGCAACATCCCAGCCGTTGAGTGGTGGTATGGCGGTAGGAAGAAGTTTTTGCTGAATTTCCTTTCCAAGCATGAGCTCGCGGTGCAGGCGCTCGCGTTCGATTGCTGTATAAAGCAGCTTCTGGTTTGCAAGCGCAATAGTCACCGCTGGAGCAAAGGCTGCTAATGAACTGACATCACTCTGCTCGAAGGCAAAGGGTACATTACTGACGACAACCAACCCTCCGTAGCAGACGCTACCCTCTCTCAACGGAATGAACATCAACGATTGTGCATACGACTCAACTGAGCGTGCAATCCGGTAGAAATGCTCGTCTTCCTGCAAATACGGCACAACCACAGGCTCATCCGGCATTGTACCGCCCCATGCGGCGTGAAGCTCAAGTGCCGCAGCACGCTGAATATCGAGACCTGCAGTTGCAACAATTTCCCATTGTTCACTTTCATGCAGAATCAAAACAGCACTGGTTGCGTCTGTGAGAGCTACGGCAAGACTAACAGTCGTATCGTAGAGTTGCTGCGGTTGTGCGTGCTCGGAAACAACGCGATTGAAAAACGTGATTGCATCGAACTCAAACGTTTTCCGTGCAGCGCTGCTTCCGCTGCTGACGACTGTCGCAAGTGCTACACTGGTGTACGTCGCAAGTGCCAAATACACATAGCCCACCAACAGCTCGGTACCGATGAGCCACTGCCGCAGGGTACTCGATTGCATTGAGCTGCTATCAAAAAGTTGTGTGGCAACGATGATCGAAAGGATTGCAACACAGCAGCACCACCACACAATACCCCAGCGATGTGCACGCGTGTAGTCATTGAGCCAACGACGGCGACGTGCTAATAACACAACTAACACACACACGACCATGCCCTGGAAAACATAGACGACTTCCAATGAGCCTGGAGCAACATACTCCTCGAGCAGGCGGAGTGGGATCGTCGCAAGCATCACAAGCCCAAGACTGCGCAATACCACTGCCGTCCGTGCTGTGCGGTAACTGCGAACAACACGGAGCAATACAAACGCTGCCCATGCACTGCCAGCAATCAACACACCAACCACCACATTCTCAACGATAACCCAAGCTATCCCATCAACACGAAACGAAGGGAACGCAAGCACTGCGATACAAGCGACCGTACACCACCGCAACCATCGAGCAAATTGTTCAACGTCCGGTGCATCCTTGGACCGACTGAACTGAACGACAAGCCATGCAACCAACAAAACAAGAGCCGCCACCACAGAACTGTCGAGCACACCTATTGTGAACGACAACCAGACCGGCAACACCCCCGAAAACGTCACTCGTACACTCGACAGAGCTACATGCAGCAATTCTCCGGCTGCAAGCGCAATGAGTGGTGAAATCAGTGCTGTCGAGCTCAATGGTGTCCGAATGCTGGTCATCGAAAATTGTTGTTGAGCATTTGGATGCGCAAGCTACGCTTATGCGGGGTAAAAGTTACGCAAAAGAAAAATCGCCCGCTGCTAACTGCGACGGGCGAACATTTTGGTGAGCCAACAACCGGACTCGAACCGGTGACCTGCTCATTACGAGTGAGCTGCTCTACCAACTGAGCTATGTTGGCGTCGTTTAGTGCTGCAAAAATAATGCGCAGGATTTGCTCATCACCCTCCACCATAAACACGCCGCACTTTTTCCCATGCGTATGCAACAAAAGCTTCCTCGCTGAGGGTGTGTCCGGTTACCGTTTGGATTAGTTCCTGTGGTTCTTTGGTTTTTCCCCAATGATGAATAGCCGTTTTGAGCCACTGGCGAATTGGCGCAAAGTCCCCGGCGCGCACTAATTCCGGTGCATTGGGTATATCTCGCAAGAGCGCCTCCCGGAGCATCGCTGCGTAGAGTTTCCCAAGGGTATAACTGGGAAAATAGCCAATTCCACCGAACGACCAGTGAATGTCTTGCAAGCATCCCTGGGCATCATTTTCAACAACCAAGCCAAGCAGTTCTGCTGTCAGTGCATTCCAAACCTCAGGGATTTCATCAACCGATAGCGCACCTGCCAGTAGGTCTTTCTCGATACGGTAGCGCAAAATGATGTGCATGTTGTATGTCACTTCATCCGACTCAATTCGATAGTACGACGGCTCAACCCGATTAATGGCAGCATAAATGTTCTGCGGAGAGACTCCCTCGAACTGTGACGGAGAATATCGCCGTAAGACGGGCAGCGCCCAATGCCAGAATTCCTCCGATCGGGCTATGATGTTCTCCCAAAACAATGATTGCGACTCGTGTACACCCATCGAAGCACCATCGCGAGCAAAGGTACGTTCCAATTCTTGCGCTATCCCCTGCTCGTAGAGTCCGTGTCCTGCCTCGTGTATCAACCCAAACAGACAGGAGCGAATATCGTGATCATTGATGCGTGTAGTGAGCCGAACGTCCGTTGTTGCAAACGATGTGCAGAATGGGTGCGCCGATAAATCAACGCGCCCAGCAGAAAAGTCGAATCCCATCTGTGCGACTATCATACGTGCAGCTTCGAGCTGTAAATCAGCCGGGACGTGTTGCCGCAACACACTATCGTCGGGACGTACACCTGATTGACGCACGTAGCGGAGAATATCTGCCGTTGCTTGTTGCAGGCGGGAAAATATGGGATCGAGCGTCTCCACAGTCATGCCTGGTTCGTAGAGGTCCAAGAGTGCATCGTAGCGATGATTTTGGTAACCGCGAAGCTCTGCTTCTTCGATCGCAAGCTCAACGACGCGAGCCAGATGATCGCGAAAGAGCGCAAACGATGATTGCTGTCGAGCGCTTTTCCAGGCTTCCTGAGCAAGAGCAGTCACTCGCGCTTTCCTGCGAACGAAATCCTCCGGCAGTCGTGTTGCACGGATAACCTCACGCGAAAAGACACCAGCGATACGTTTTTCGATGTCGGTAAGATGACCATTGTGACGATCATGGCTGTCGAGAGTATCACGGGTGTCTTGGAAGAATTCCGCAAGCTGCACTGCTCGATCACTTGTCATGATGCTATGGGACAATGCGTGAAGCGTAGAGAGCTGTTCGGCACGAGCTTCAGCAGCAGCCGGTGGCATGTACGTTTCTTGATCCCAGCCAAGCAACGATGCTGCTGCAGCAAGATCACTAACGGTATGCATGATCGAGAGTGCTTCTTGATATGCTGCGCGCGGCTCGTTGGACGTGTTTGGCATAGCTGTTTGCATTGTTGATTCAACCAATGGATTGTTCGTAGCTGAGCAAATATTCCAGCCACGACTGACCCAGTGTTTCCAGGACGCTATTGAGTCGCAATCGGTCGCGGAGATTGTCGAAATCAACTCGGTCGAGTTCTTGGTCCTGATTGAAGCACGAGAAAACTGGCGTCACCTCTCGCCCTGTTACTGGATCGCGATGTTTTTGCAAGCATTGTGCACAGATTTCTTTCATCAT
>JBBIUD010000001.1:0-26205 GCA_037440485.1 Chlorobiota bacterium | reverse complement strand
GAGCGAGGCAGGGCTTATCATCACCCGTGAGGAAAGCCGCCCCTACGATCGCTTTCGGAACAGAGTGATGTTTCCCATCTGGAACATCGCAGGTGATGTCATTGGATTCGCCGGTAGAGCGCTTACCGATAGTAACGACGAGCCAAAGTACATCAACTCACCTCAGACACCGCTCTACGATAAAAGCGCTACTCTCTACGCACTCAATTTTGCTCGCCATGCTATTGTTCGGCAACATTATGTCTTCATCGTCGAAGGCTACATGGATGCCATTGCGCTGCACTCGGTTGGAATCGAGCATTGCGTGGCGACATGTGGAACAGCACTCACAGAACGTCATCTGGAGGTACTCCATCGTCTTACCGATCGCGTGGTCCTTGTATTTGATGGAGACACCGCTGGCTGGAACGCTGCCTATCGTGCTCTTTCCTTGACACTGCGCAGCGGCATGGCTGTTGAAATCGTGATCCTACCGGAGGGAGAAGACCCCGATAGCCTGGTGCGTCGGCGCGGTGCTGAGATAGCTCGACAGCAATTAGCTAAGCATCTGTCGGCGGTTGAATTCATGGTGACGTGGAGCAAGCGTTCGCACGATTGGACCAATCCCCACACAGCCCGAACACAGATTCGCGCATTAGCTGACACAGTGCTGTCAGTACCGGATGGCATTTATCGTGAGCTTTTGCTCAGAGAACTTTCCGATCGTGTTGGAATTCATGCCGAATTACTGGCGCGTTCCAGCACGACTCCACCACCACCACAAACGCAACGCCCACGACACCGCACTATTCGCATAGCAACCGAGCCGATCACATTACCAGCGTCGCCTGTATTTCTCCGTTCGGAAGAAATTGCATTGCTACAGGCGGTGTTGTTTTCGCGCAAAGCTGCACACACTTTGTTCGACGACTACCTTTTCGATCCTGCAACGCTGCCGACTCCAGAAGCACGAGAGCTTATGCACGCGCTGTCAACGTTCATCAAAACTGATTCGAGTGATCGTGCACCTGGCAGAGCACTACCAGAACTGCATTTGCCTGAGAATATTCGATCGTTAGCGGAATGGCTTGCCTTTACGTGTGAATTGCCAAGCCCGCGGTGGTCAAAATTTGGTGTTGAACTCGACTCCGAAACCTACTTCCTCCAGCTTCTCGATGATGCTGTCGGAAAACTCGACGTGCGCCAGATTGATGAGCGTATCGCTGAATTACAACAGCAACTCGAGCAACAACCAAACAATCTTGAGCTGCTGCGGCAGATTGTGGACATGAATAAACTTCGCATCAAGTTGCTGAATCGAACACAATAGTTAGTACCACCCACACTCGAACACCCATGCTCTTTCAAGGAACCGCTACCGCATTAGTCACACCATTTTGCAGTGATGGAAGCATTGACGCCGCTGCACTCGAACGCTTGGTTGAATTTCAAATCGCCAATGGAATCGAAGCACTCGTGCCGTGCGGCTCCACCGGAGAATCTGCAACATTGAGCATGAGCGAACGACTATCGGTAATTGAACTCACCATTGCTGCGGCGCAGAAACGAGTGCCTGTAATCGCTGGAACTGGCACAAACGACACGCGCACAACTATTGAACTAACGAACCGCGCAGTTGAACTCGGTGCCGACGCTGTGCTGGTTGTTACACCGTACTATAACAAGCCGACACAACGGGGTCTGCTCGAACACTATCGAGCATTGATTCGCGAAACCGATGCGCGCATCATCCTCTACAACGTGCCGGGTCGAACAGGCGTCAACATGCTGCCGCAGACACAGATTGAGGTTGCAGTGCTGTCGGAGCGTATCATTGGTACAAAGGAAGCATCCGGTAATCTTGAGCAGATTCAAGCAATCATCCGCGAGGCTCCATCGCATTTTGTACTCTACAGCGGAGACGATTCGCTCACACTGCCGGCTATTGCATGTGGAGCACGTGGAGTAGTATCGGTCATTTCGAATTATCTACCGCGGCGATTTGGCGATGGTGTCCGTGCAGCATTGAAGGGAGACTTCGCAACGGCGCGTGCCGTACTACTCGACCTTCTCCCATTGATGCAGGCAAACTTTATCGAATCAAATCCCATACCGGTTAAGTTCATCCTTGCCCACATGGGCATGATCGAAGAAGTGTATCGCTTACCGCTGGCACCGCTTCAACAGCAGAGCAAAGATGCCATCGTGCGATTACTGCAGCAATTTGGTATCACCAGTGACGCTTCCTGATCCAAACTAAAATTCTTCCCGGATCAACAGCAATACTGCTGACTGTGGTACGATGACATACCGCTCACCCTCGTACTCAATTTCGACGGCTTCTCGCTGGAGATAAATTGCCAGGTCTCCAACCTGTGCCTGAAGTGGTATGTACCGAACGCGTTCGGTGGGTTCTTTCCATGGCTCATCGGTGTCTGCAGTCGTTGGTATTGGATATCCGGGTCCAACCTTGATCACATAGCCGCTTTGTGTTTTTTGGTTCTCCTGCACCGTTGGCGGTAGATAAAGACCGCTCGGCGTTTGCATGTCAGCGCGTAGCGGTCGAATCAGCAAACGATCACCGATGACAATAAAGCGATCTGTCAGAACATGCTGTTCCATCGTGACATTTTTCCTCGAAGTCCGTGCTGAAATTAGGACAGGATTGCATGCGCAATATTGTACACAGTAACCGATGCCAGATACGCAAGCCCTAACATGTACGCAAATGCGAACGCAGTCCACGCCCAAGAGCCAGTCTCACGCCAAAGCACAGCAACTGTGGACATACACTGAAGCGCAAACATGTAGAACGCAAGTACAGCAAAGGCAACCGCTGGATCAAGGCTACGCTGCAGTGCCTGCTGTAAACCGTGGTTTGCGGGATCATCTCCACCGATTGCATAGAGCTGTCCCATTACCGAGACGAAAACTTCCCGCGCAGCAAAGGAGCCGATGATGCCGAGCGTCACGTGCCAGTCGAAATGCATCGGTGCAAAGATGGGCGCAATGGCACGTCCAAGTTGGGCAGCATACGATTGCTCGAGTTGAAGCCGGCGAAATTGATCTGCATTTTGGGTTGGCTCTGGCTCCAGTCGCGGAAAACTTGAAAGCGCCCACAGGATGATTGATAGTGTCAGTATTACCGTACCGGCAGTTTGGAGAAAATCTTGCATTCGAGTAAATGCACGAACAACCACATTCCGCCAGTGCGGAAGCCGATACGGAGGGAATTCCAAGAAAAATGGCGTTCTGTCGCTGACTAGCACTGTTTTACGGAGCACCCATGCGACACAAAGTCCTACGCTGGCTGCAGCAAGGTACAACGCACCCAATACGACTGCCTGCAGAGAGATAACACCACCAATCAACGTTGGTGGTACAAACGCAGCTATCAAGAGCGTGTAAACTGGTAAGCGAGCAGAGCACGTCATCAGCGGCGCAATCAGGATAGTTGCCATACGCTCAGCACGCGATGGAATCATCCGTGCCGAGAGAATACCAGGAATAGCACAGGCATACGAGCTGAGCAGCGGAATAAAGGACCGTCCCTGAAGACCAAAACTCCCCAACACTTTATCCATCAAGAACGCCGCTCGTGCCAAATATCCACTATCTTCGAGAAAGGTCACCAACACCATCAGGATAAAAATTTGCGGTGCAAAAACTAAAACGCTTCCCACGCCCGCAATGACACCGTTTGCTAAAAAATCCAACCACAGCGGTGGAACCACCGCGTCGCCAATCATCCACGCGCGAAGCTGATTGAAGCCATAATCAATCCAGTCCATCATCGGTTGTGCCCACGTGAAGATGGATTGGAAGATCACTGCCATCACACAGACAAAGCCAACGATCCCCCAGATTGGATGGAGTGCAATTCGATCAATTCGCTCAGTCCGAAGATCGAGTTGATCGTTGCGGAGTACACGTCCAACCACCGAGCGCGCCCATGCAATTCGCTCTTCGATGGATGCATCCGCTGGAACGTGTACAAATGGAATACGCCAGTGCGAGCATTCAATCAATTCAGATCGTACCTCTTCGATGCCAATGCCCTTGACGCCCACAATAGGAACAACTTTAACCCCCAAGATGGACTCGAGCTGAATATCGTCGAGTGTCGCGCCCCGGCGCTTGATTTCATCTACCATTGTTAGCGCAACAAGCATTGGCTTGCTCAGGTGAGCAAGCTGCGCAAAGAGAGTCAAGCCCTTTTCTAAGTTCGTTGCATCCAGAACCAGGACAATTGCGTTGGGTTCGGGAAGGTTCGTGTCAGCACCAGTGAGAACCTGCCGCGTGATTTCTTCGTCGGTTGACTTCGGAGACAAACTATAAACCCCGGGCAGGTCTATAACAGCAACGTTCCTTGCATGTTTGCGAACAATGCCAACCGATGGTTCAACCGTTACCCCTGGATAGTTGGCGACCTTTCGACGCATTCCTGTCAGAGCATTGAACAGTGTTGTTTTCCCAGAATTCGGTACGCCAACGAAAGCAATATGCGGAAGGGAGTGTGAGCGCATAGCTTGCTACAATGCAAAATCGAGTGTTTTCACCGATTGACAAGCGATGACCGCCTGACCGACCGGCTCTACCTCGATGGTGTCGTCGTGAGAAAGACGCAACCCGATTGTTGACGTACCATACCGAACTTGAATAGTACCACCAAACAGCGACCGACGTAGAACACAGATCACTGTTCCGGGGACCAAACCAATTTCTTTCATTCGATCAACGAACGCCACCGACCCAGCTAATCTAACAATACGCACTGATTGCCCGGGTCGTATGTTCTCGAGACGTAGCATCGTTTTCAAGTGAATTTAGACTCATTCAAATTTACGGCGACACTCACAGTTGATGGATCCGAACACAATACGGTGCTCGACGACCCCGAAGCGTTCTACGCTCCGTTATACTTACTTGCTGCTTCGCCCAAGGAGTTGGACAAGGTTAGAAGGAAGTATTGCGAGTAGCTCAGCTTCGAATTCAGCTCGCCGGTGCGGACTAAGCTCTATGGCTTGTTGCAGGGCACGCTGAGCAGATGGTACATCTGCCAGCCATAAGTATGCTTTCACAAGCGCGAAGTATGGGTCCGCCCAGGTTGGAGAGAGCATCGCAGCTCGTTCTAATGCTTCGATAGACTCCCGATATTGCCGAATATGGAGCAGTGCAATAGCGTAATCATACCAGCATTCTGCGTGTTTGGGGTTGAGTTCTAATGCAGTGCGGTATGAAGCAAGCGCGTCGTCGTAGAGTTCCAATTGCATTAACACATCGGCACGAGCATACCATAACTCAGGATATGCGCGCTGTATTGCCAGGGCAGCATCGTAATCCGAGAGTGCTTGGAAATAGTTCTCGATTGCATCGTAACAGGTACCCCGACCAAAATATGACTCGAAGTGGCGCGGATTGAGTGAAATGGCTTCGGTGAACGCCTCAATTGCTTCGGAGTACCTCGCCAACTCACCAAGAACACTCCCCAGGTTGTGCCAGATTGCGGCATCAGTTCTATCGTAATTGAGAGCTTCGCGATAGCAAGCGACTGCTGCCTCCAACTTGCCCAGCAGTGAAAGGACATTCCCTTTGTTGTAGAGCGCTGCAACATGCTTGGGATCAATGGCAAGTGCAAAATCATAGCTGGACAGCGCTTCGGTGTACTGTCCGTGTCGAGTCAACACCACACCACGATTGAACCACGCATCGGCATAGTACGGATCTATATCCAGCACCCGATCATAGGCGGTGATGGCGTCATCGTATCGCTGACAGCAATCGTAACAGTACCCAAGCTCGAAGAGGACCTCCTTTGCAAGTGTCGGTGAATCAGCTAAGCGTTCATAAAGTTCGATAGCATCGCGGTACAAGCATCGCCGCTGAAGAAAGGCTGCTTTCTGGAAGATCGCCTCTTCCGAGGCAGGATCAAGCAATAGAGCGTAGTCGAAATATTTCTCAGCTTCGGAAACAATACCAGCATTTGTGTACGCTTCGGCCAGGTGGAGAATGATCTCAACATCCGTTGGATTACACAAGAGTGCATGGCGAAGAGATTCGGTCGCTTGGCGATACTGCCCCACCCCATTCTGCGCAACTCCAAGCTTATGCCATGCCTCAGCACTATACGGTGCAATCATGGTCCACAAGGATGCAACATTGACAGCATCGGCAAAGCGTCCCTGCTCCAGGCAGTAATTGGCGAGCTGCTCCAATTGGTCAGGGAGTCGAAGTTCACCATCGAGCAACTCCAATGAGCCGTGTACGCATGCTAATGCACACTGCCGAAGAACAGACTCTATTTCAAGGTCTGGTCGCAGATTCGACCATTCAGGCGCGTCATCGAATTCGTACATCGTCTAAGCACCCACAACGTAGATTGACTTTTGCATAGGCGAACTTACGCTCCCTTTCTTGATGGCTCAATACGTAGAATTACGCAATTGCGCTGGTCGGTTGCTTTTCATGATTTGGAGCCACCTGCCGGACTCGAACCGGCGACCTGCTGATTACAAGTCAGCTGCTCTACCAACTGAGCTAAAGTGGCACAACGGTCAACATACGTCTGTACGCTCTGTCGTTGAGTTCGATGCTGCTGTATGCAGTGCGCCGTTAGATGAAAGATGCTGAAACACGTTCAGCATGACTCAAAAGCAAATCCCCGCTGAAGCAGGGTTAGCATCGAACACAAGCAAAGACTCAACGAATGCCGGCGCAAAATTACGGAGTATTCCCCGATGGTACAAGTCCAGCACCACTGACAGCATCAGGAAAGAGCGCTGCCTCGATAATGCTGCACCAAATATGAAGAATCGTGATGTGGCATTCCTGAATGTGTGCCGTCACAGTACTCGGCACAATCACAGAAACATCGCACAGTGGAGCGATAATCCCGCCCCCACACCCCAATAATCCTACGCACAGCATACCTCGTTGGCGTGCTGCCTCCATTGCCCGTCGGACGTTTTCAGAGTTGCCACTTGTGCTTATCCCGATCAGTACATCACCAGATTTGCCGAGAGCATCCACTGCACGAGCGAACACATTCTCAAAACCAATATCATTCCCACCAGCGGTCATCATTGATGGATCAGTCGTCAAGGCAATCGCAGGAAGAGCTGCACGCTGCACCTGTGAGCGGTATCGAATGACCAATTCGGCGGCAAAGTGCTGAGCGTCAGCCGCCGACCCACCATTACCGCACAGCATGACCAGCGCTCCCCCCGCAAGAGACTCGGCAAGCCGTTTCCCAACTCGCACGATGTCACCAATGGTTTGCTCGAGTAAGCGTTGTTTGGTTGCTATAGAGGCTTCCAAATGAGCACGAGCGATCGTATCCATATCCGCTCTTCAAGTACTTGAACGTTGCAAATATCGTCATTGCACGACGGACAAGTTACATCAATGCTTTCTCTGCCGGTATGTTCATTCGCGAGCACATGAGCCAGCTTCAATTTATCGGTACAATAGTACGCCCCCACGGTATCCGTGGAGACCTCCAGGTTACATTGCAACACCCAATCAACCTTCGAACCGGTGTGAGAGTATGGATCGGATTTAACCATTCATTCGGACGTGAATACACGCTCGAGTCGTATGCCCACTCCGGGCGGAACGCGATTATTCATCTTGAAGGCATCAACAGCCGAGCAGCAGCCGAACAGTTTCGTGAGCATGGAATCTTCGTGAGCGACGTCGCATTCGAGAACGATAATGCCAGTCCATTATTCGGAATCTCTGAGTGGAAAGTTCTCGATATGCAGGGCAATGTGATTGGAATCGTTGTTGGCATAGAAGACAATCCCGCACACCCACTGCTCCTTATCGAGTGTAGCGGCGGAAACGTAATACTACTGCCCTATGTTACCGAGTTCATCGTTGGCATTGATCGTGTTGCACAAACGTTGACTGTTAATCCTCCCGCCGGATTGTTGGACCTGTAAATCAACTGGCGGAACACTCTCGTCGCGCAAACGCTAAGGCTAAGCGGAGCAATGCCACATCGTACATGCCACCGATATATGCTTGTAAATCGCGCAGCAATGCATTGGGGCGCTGGCTAATAAAGGCACACGTTTCTTGATAAAGACGCTTATCTATCAGCGTCGCGCGTGGAAGATCAACGCCAACAGAGAGGGCTTGCACAAGGTGGCTGACGATGGTTGTCAACGATAGATCCCGCATTTGAGCAATCTGCGCAGGCGAATACCCTTGACGTGCAAGCTCGATGCTCTTTTGGACCGTTGAGTCAAGAAGTTGTTCTGGCGTTGACGGTTTGGACAAATCCGTACGCGCTCTCGTCCGACCGATCAAGGTATATCCAGCATCAGTAATGCGCAGCCTGTTTGTTGGTCGCTTGAGTTCCAGGTATCCATCAAGGATCAATTCGTCAAAGCGTGTTCGTAGGATCGTCGGTGAAACGCCGACAAGCTGCCCAAAATATTCGCTGCGATGCGCACCAAGAGCAACAATCTGATCGTTGGATTGACCATTGGCAATTGCAGTAGCAAGCGGGACCGTAAGTAATCCATCATAGTCGGCAATGATACTGACCAATACTCGCCGTATAAATTCTTCGTATGCAGAACGCTTATGCACAGGAAACACGCTCTGCACGCGTGCTGGTCGTCGGCATGAGGAACATTTTCCACAGACGTCCGGCGCTGGTTGCCCAAAGTAGGCAAGAATGATTGCACGCTTACATTGAGCCGACCGCGCGTAATCGAGCATTGCCATAGCCTTCTCCACTGCAGCGGCACGGCGTTCATCAATCTGGTGCCATTCGATGGGTAAGCGCTGGCGACTATACCGTTCCCCAACCAATCGGAGACCATCGCCGTCGCTTCCGGGATACACTTCGATGATCCGAGCAAGCTCAGCAGCTCGTAGCGCTCGGTAGAGTTCATCAACGGAAACAGCATGTCGCTGTTCAAGATCATCGAGCGATAGTTCGACTGCATCATCATAAGCAGACGGTCCAAGGGAACGGAGCAGCGCATTCAATGCTGCAGCACGATCTGCAGGTGCAGTTGAGCAGTATTCAAGCCACCGCTGGCGACTGGTCGCTATGCGTACCTGCAGAGAACGATTACCGCGACGCCGGGACAGAAGCTGCTGCCGTTCCAAAAAATCAATCACGTTCTCAAGTTGGTTCACTGTGCACGAAAGGGCACGTGCCAGCGTTGCCGGATCATCGCGTAATACTGCACTGCTTTGCAACCCGACGGCAACTCGTAATCGCTCTGCGATGAGGTTATAGGTTTCTTCAACCAATCGTCTGGGTGGAAATTGCGATTCAATCAAGCGCCGCTGGAGTCGCTCATCGCCATGCGAATACAGCAGTAGGCACGTTGCATCGCGCCCATCGCGTCCGGCACGTCCGGCTTCTTGGTAGTAGTTCTCGATGCTAAGTGGAAGATCGCAGTGCGCAACAAGCCGAACATCAGGTTTGTCAATGCCCATCCCGAACGCTACCGTTGCAACAAGCACCGGCGTAGAGTCCGCCATAAACCATTCCTGCACATTCAGTCTCATCGCATCAGGCATGCCAGCATGATACGATCGTGCATTGATTCCAAACGACCGAAGGTGCGCCGATATAATCTCGGTAGCACGGCGAGTGCCCACATAAATAATCGCAGCTCCACGGCATCGCTCAACGGCATCTGCGACCCGAGCTGCTTTTTGCTGATAACCTTTCGAGGGAGGGCATTCCTCAACGCAGAATCCTAAATTCGGACGGTCGAAATTCTCGATATGCACGTAAGGGTCACGCATACCAAGCTGAGCAAGAATATCGTGCTGCACGCGTGGTGTCGCAGTGGCAGTTAGTGCAACAATTTGCTTGCGACCAATCACATGCACCAGGTTCCTGATGCGCATGTATGCAGGGCGAAAATCATGACCCCACTGGCTTATGCAATGTGCTTCATCAACAACAATTCGCTCGACGTTGATACGACGAAGGTGCTCAAGGAATCCAGTGCTTTCAAGTCGCTCGGGAGCAATGTACAGAAGTCGAACGTGATTGAGCTGTGCAGAACGGAGTCGGTAGGCAATTTCTTCGCTCCCAAGCGTGCTGGTAATCGCTGTGGACGGTATTCCCCGCTGTTGAAGTGCGCTAACCTGATCGTGCATCAATGCAACCAGCGGCGAGATCACAAGCGTCACAGCAGAACTTGCAACGGCCGGTAGTTGGTAGCAGAGCGATTTACCACTGCCGGTCGGAAGGATGCCGAGCACATCACGTCCGCGCAGAATAGCCTCGATTATCTCACGCTGACCAGGACGGAACGCGGTAAAGCCAAATGTTTGTCGAAGCAAATGCTCAAGGCTGATGTGCAATTCCATCATCAACAAGCGTGAAGTAGTTGGTCGGTGCGTCGGTGTGCAGGATAAGAACTTGAGCGCGGACCAAGCGAATCAGCAGTTGCAATGCGCGACGGCGCGAGATGTTGACTAACCGAGCAAATTCGGCGACCGTGATACGCTGATGCTCTTCGAGGTATGCAAAGAGTCTGCGCTCTCGATCACCAATGTAGAGAAGCAGTGGACGAGCATCGGGACGTTGCTCGCGCATCAGCCGCACCATCTCATGGCTTGCTTGAACGGATTCGGCACGGCTGCGAACGTACACGATACCCCGCCGATTATCTCGACCATCGGCACCGACAACAGCATGCGGTCGCTCACTGCTTGACTCCACACGAACAACCACAACATCTTTCCATTCGATCTCGACGACTTCAATCTGAACAGGCACAGGCGGTTTGATACAGAATTCCGCAGCATGTTGCACCAATTCGATCTGTTCCTTTTCGCTTTCGACGCCGACGATCGTCCCGTCGTCATCTACACCGAAAAGCAGATACCCACCGTGCGTGTTGGCGAACGCACAGATTTCTTTGGCAATCTTTTCCGGAGAAGTAAAACGTCGCTTAAACTCGAGGCTCACACCTTCTCCTTCGCTAATCAACTGGCGCAGACGGTGGCGATTCATTGCACAACGTGTTGCTGCAGATGTGGGGGCACGAACCAATTCGGTATCACATACGGCGGTCGAACCGAATAAAAGCGAACGTTTGCCAAGCGCCTGTTGTAGGCTGTCAGTATCTCTGGCGTCCAGAGAAAGGTGTACGGTGCTTCTTCGTGGACGATGCGCTGGAATTCTCGCATCAACAGAAGTCGTTTGTTGGGATCGAACTCGACCCGATTGCGTTCGATGAGTTCATCAGCACGGCGATTGCGAAATCCTACGTAATTCGATCCGCGATTATCTGCTTGGGATGAGTGCCAGAGCTGGTATGGATCGGTTGGGATATTATCGTTGACCCACGCACCGATATACGCGTCGAATTGTTGAGCGCTGAGTTGCCGTAAGAAGACTGACCATTCAAGCTTTTGCACATTGCAGACAATGCCGTATTTGCGAAGCTCCGTCGAGTAGAGAATTGCAATATTCTCGCGGGTTTCATTGCCTGCATTGAAGCTGAGTGCAAATTCAAAGTTCGTCAGTTTGCCATCAATGATGTTGTCGAGAATACCGTCGCCGTTGCGGTCTTTCCAGCCAGCTTGAGCGAGAAGCTCCAGTGCACGAGAAGGATTGAAATCGTACGCCGGAAGCGTTGTGTCGTATTCGGGACGATTGCGATAGACCGGACCGTTGATTGGTTGCGCATAACCTCGCACAATCGTGCTTATCCAGTAGTCCCGATTGGCAAGATGCGACAGCGCCTGCCGCACACGCCGATCGCGAAAAAGTGGTTTGCGCATGTTCCAGCCAATGTATGTGTAGACAGACTGTTCGTACTTTCCTTTCCGGATATACGCCAGTCGCGCTGTATCGAGCTGTTCGTCATAAAGCGCCGGTGGGATCGCATCAATAAAATCCACCTCTCCGGTTTTCAATGCAGAAAGAGCCGCTGTACGGTCATTGATCACAACGCCAACAATAGCATCGGGATAGGCTCGGCGCCACCAAAGTGGAGTCTTCCAGGCTTGCTTATTACGGACTAAAACGACACGTTTGCCCGTATCCCACTGCCGAAAGATGTATGGTCCAGACCCGATCAAATACTGAGGTTCACGTCGCAATTCGGCTCGAGAGAACCACTCAGCAAATTTTTTTATTGCAGAGTTGCGCTGTGCAGCAGTTGGATCGTTCAGCTCAGCAAATGTATAGCGATCGGTGAGTCCTTCAGGGTCCAGAATATGCTTGGGAAGAATGCGCAGATCACCTAAAAAGTAAAGCGCCAAGAAATAGGGCTTGCGCATAGTGATGACAACTGTTGTGTCGTCCGGCGCTGATACATTTTCGACGTCGTCATAGTAATTCCGCAAAGCGGATGCTTCGAGAATGTACGGATTCTTGACTGCTTTGAAACTGAACACAACATCGCGAGCGGTCAACGGCATTCCATCGGAAAAAAACACGTTCGGCCGCAACCGAAGTGTGTACTGCAGGTGGTCGTCGGATATAACGGGCAGCGACTGTGCAATGCTTGGTTCAAGCTCGAGCGTTTCTGGGTTTTGTTCCAGGAGGGCATCAAAGATGAGCCGATTAAGTGTCGAAGCGGTGTTGTCGTTGGATGTGTAGGGATTGAGCCCTTGCGGATCAGACAGGAGGTGGAAAAAGACAACATCCCCCGTTACCGGTGGTCCGTCGTAATGGTATTGCTCTGTGGAATAGGCAGCCTTATGGCATGATTGCATGCCAATAGCAACCAAAAAGCAAACCACGAGGCAGAACGCATACATAGACACTCGCTGCAAAAGTGTTCGAATGCAAATTACGATGAATCCGGATTCCTCTCTGGCATGCATGTCCGCTGCTGTATATTGCATTGTATCAAGAGTCTCACCGATTTTTCAGCACCATGGCGGCGCAACAGCGATACGCATCTGCATCAAAGGTTATGTGGCATTTTCCACTGTCGCGATTGAATCTGATTCTGCTTGCAGTTGGCATTGCAATCATCACCGTTGCTTATTTGCTGATGCTTACTGCGATAACCGATGATCCCGCAAAGCATCAGGAAGCGTGGAATAATACCTTTGCGGTCACTGTATCACCAATCCTCCTGGTGGTAGGATATGCTGTGATTATCCCGATCGCGCTACTTTATCGGTCAAAGGATCAATAGCTGGCTGTGTACCGACTCCCTACCGTCGCCAGCGCTTTTTGGGGCGGCGCACCCGATGCAACGAACGCTGCTCTTTTGAGGGATGACTGTGCTGCTGGTATGGATTACTCAGCGTGTAGTTAATGATTGGTTGCTCGTAATCATACCGACTCCCTTCGTGAGTGTTGGGTAGTGATGGACGCCGCTCCTCACGCTGGTGCGAATGGTGTTTGTGATAGTGCGGTCGGAAGCGCCGGCGATTATTCCCGTGATACCGGTGCGCGTATTGCTGGCGTGCTTGGTGGTAACGTTCGCTCTGAGCATTACCGACTTTCGCATCAGCATCGCTTTGCTCAGCCAGAGAGTGCTCGTCTTTCTGGAGTTGAGCGCCATTGGCGATGTGGTGTGAGGTTGCAGCGTTCAACAGTTCATACCATTGTTTCACCGAGGGATTGCCTTCGATAACAATCGCATACTCTCCGCGGAAGCGGTGTTGGGCAAAGTAATCCCGCAGTTCGGTCAAGCTACCGTAATGGTGTGATTCACTCGGCATGGTCAAATTGCAACCGATATACGCTCGTCGCTCAGGCATCACATCTGCTAACGTGCTCAAGACCGTATTGAGGCGATACGGCGTATCGAGCACAACAATCGTTCGTGGTTCAAGAGCCAATAGGCGAGCTTGTTTCTCCCGCTCCTCTTTTTTACGACTCAAGAAGCCAGCATAGAGAAATTGATCGGTCGGGAGACCGGATCGAACCAGCGCGGCTGTAATGCTCGACGGTCCAGGAATAACATGCACAGCGTAGCCATAGCGAATTGCAGCCGCAACTAAAAGTCCACCCGGATCAGCAAGAACAGGTGTTCCTGCATCGCTAATGAGCGCAAGTTTTTTCCCTGCTCCGAGCAACTTTACACATTCGATCGTTGCGTCGGCATCGTTGTGTTCGTTTAATTCGATCAATTCTTTCTCAATGTCGTAGTAGCCGAGTAGCTTTTGTGCATACCCACGCTCCTCGCAGACCACAAGATCGGCGGTTTGAAGGACCGCCAGTGCACGAAGGGTAATGTCGTCGGGATTACCGATAGGGGTCGAAACAATGTACAATTGCCCGAGTGGGGCTGACTGTTCTGAGGTCATCGAATCATCGAATTATCGTTGCGTAAAGTCGAACGCCCGAACAATACTGCAGGGTTACGGGATGAAGGCGCTCGGGATTCACCGCTAAACCGAAGAACGTAGCGATGGAAAATACCACCAATACATCACACATGCAATATACGGCGAGGCATCGGCTGGCAGTGTGAATCAGAGCTGGCACAGTTTTTACTGGTAGCTATAGTGTACAGACTGCATGGAGGCACAAACCCAATGATGTCGCGAACAAAAAAATTTATCGCACCGACGCTGCGCCAGGCACTCGATGCAATGCGACAAGAGCTTGGCGAGGATGCACTGCTTCTGGCAACGAACTCAGGTATTGATAGCAACGGTTCACCCTATGCCGAGGTTGTCGGTATGTCCACAGGCGTCCGCAGTGATCACAGCAGCACAATCGCCACTGCTGCGGGCGCACCAACATTTCCACGGACTCGCCCGACTCAGCATCAAGCTGAACCGGTTCCGCTGCGATATTACCTTGAGCAATCGCCCCACCCTACAAGCGATTCCACAATACTTGCACTGCAGGAAGAGATTCATCAATTGTCGGCTAAGCTAACTGCACTCACGCATGCAGTTGCCTACCGATACAGTGCGATTCTACCCGATCCATATCGGACAATGTATCAACTACTCCGCGACGCAGGGTTTAGTGATCACCATGCGGGTTATTTGATTTCGCGCATTGCCGGTGATCAGCCGGCTTACGATCTTGACGAGTGCATTCAGCGATTGCACAGCATCCTGGTTGAGCTTCTACCGACACGTCGTTTCATAGTGGAGGGACCACCGACGTTGATAGCTTTCGCAGGTCCAAGTGGTAGCGGAAAAACAACAACGCTGATGAAAGCTGCCATACTCCTCCACCGTGCATATCCTGAAAAAACAATGCGACTTGTCACAGCCGACACCGAGCGCATTGCTGCTGTTGAACAAATTCGATCGTTTTCTGCACTCGTGCAAATGCCGCTTGAGATTATCCGCACGCGCGATCACGTTGCAAACTTGCCAGCACGAGCACCAGAGTCAATCACGCTTGTAGACTTGCCTCCACCATCGCAGAGAACGTCGCCACTTTCGGAGATGCTCATTGATGTCGTTGTACGGTCGAATGGTCTTGTTGTTCTTACGCTCCCTGCTTCGTGTGATACGGAAATCGCAAAAACTCTTTTGCAGCGTGCAAGCGGTAATGCATCTTTCCGCATTGCATTGACCAAGCTCGATGAGTCTCCGCGATGCGGACATTTGCTTCCACTGTTTTGGGAATTGCGTATTCCGCTCTCGCTCCTAACTACGGGCACGCAACTCCCCGACGACATTACCGAACCATCGGTTGACCATTTGCTTCGGTTCTTGGTACCAACACAACATCGCACTATGTTCACGACTGCGTAGCGATCATCAGCGATGAGCAAACGTAAACAGTCACCCGCTCAAGACGCTCAGCTCGAAAGAGCTATTCAACTGCCACTGCGATTGGTTTTCAATGTCAGCACTCTTGCTGCAGCATTGAGCGTGCTATTTGCTATTGCCACTGGTGATGATGAGCTTTATCGCATTATGCTCCGCGCAATGCTCATCTTTATTGCATTTGCGGTAGCTGGCAGTATTATCATGGCAGTGGCAATCTCAATCATTCATCGTATCAAGCAGGAAGAACTAAGCGAGCGACTGCGCCTGGCTGAAGAAGAACAAATAGCAGCATCATTGAACCTACACGACGCATCGCAAACAGCCAACATTTCTGACCAGAACAATGCGGGCGTACCGTCTGGATAACCTTCCACAAGACACCATGCAAATTTTCTATTCAATTCAGGCACTGACGGCAATTGATAACTAATTTACCACGGACGAATAGCTATGGCACCAGCTAAATCATTAACACCTGAAGTAACTGCAACGAAAGAGAATAATCTTGATCAGCTTTGGAGTGAGCTTCGTGCAAAACGAACATCGAAAGCGCGCAAACAAGAAATCAAACGCCAACTCCTTCTCCACTACACTTGGATTGTGCGCTATACGCTCTATAACATGAACATTCCCTCGCATGCACTCCTCGACGAGGAAGATTTTCTCCACGTTGGATTGCTCGGTTTACACGATGCCATCGAGCGCTTTGAACCGGAGCGTGGCATAAAGTTCGAAACCTTTGCAGTACCACGCGTGCGAGGTATTATCCTCGATGAAATGCGTAAGCTTGATTGGCTCTCACGCACTGCACGGCGGAAAGTCCACGAATACACAGAAATCAGTGATCAACTCCGGAGCGAGCTGGGGAGAGAAGCATCTCCGGATGAAATTCAATCACGACTCGGTATTTCGGTAGAGGAATACCAGTCATACCTCAATGCTATGGCTGCAGCGACGGCATCATTTTCCTTGCAGAATTCTGAAGTCAATTACGACGATGATGGCAACGAGCACGATTCAGTCGAAGAAATTCCCGACTACGACACGGAAAATCCCTTTACCCTCCTTGCCCACCGAGAGCGAATCGAATTTGTCCGCAACTACATTGAAAAGCTGCCAGAGCGTAAAAGATTAGTCATCACGCTCTATTACTACGAAGAGCTGACATTCAAGGAAATCGGCGAAATTCTCGGACTAACCGAAAGTCGTATCTGCCAAATCCACACTCAGATCTGCAACGACCTCCGGCAAAAACTCCAAGAGTATGAATCCGAGACTGATCCAGAACAACAAGCAGAACTTTGTTCTCGAAAAAGTGATCCCCACGTGCACAAGGTACGATAGCTCATGGATCAAGAGTGCACCATAACACGGCGCTCCGACTTGTCCCGATCGAACGCGACACACTATTTCGCAATAGCATAACTTCGGCGTTCGCGAATAACGGTGACCCTAATTTGCCCTGGATATTCCATTTCCTGTTCGATTCGTTTGGCAATCTCCGTTGCTAATTGATCAGCGGTCAGATCGTCAACTTTTTCAGGTTCGACGATGACCCGTACTTCCCTCCCAGCTTGGATAGCAAATGTTTTCTGCACTCCATCGAAACTCATACCAATTTCTTCGAGTTTTTCGAGACGCTTGATGTACTGTTCGAGTGACTCGCGTCGTGCACCGGGTCGTGCCCCGCTAATGGAGTCGGCTGCTTGTACCAGCACCGCAATAGGTGATTCCATTTCGATGTCTTCGTGGTGAGCACCTATGGCGTTGCATACGATGTGATGCTCGCGGTATCGCTTAGCAAGTTCCATTCCGAGCAGAGCGTGAGGACCATCGGTGTTTCGATCAAGAACCTTCCCAACATCGTGGAGTAAGCCAGCACGCTTGGCGTGATGGACATCTAAACCAAGTTCTGACGCCATAATCCCAGCCAGGAATGCAACCTCGATAGAGTGTGCCAGTAGATTTTGCCCATAACTAGAGCGAAACTTCATTTTACCAACATGCCGTATCAGTTCCGGATGCATGTTGTGAATGCCAAGCTCCATGACGGCATGCTCCCCGGCACGAACGATCTCTTCGTCAACTTCTTTGCGGACTTTTTCGACTATTTCTTCGATGCGCGCTGGATGTATCCGTCCATCAGCAAGCAGGCGCTCTAAAGCAATGCGAGCAACCTCGCGACGGTAGGGATCAAACGCTGAGATAGCAACCGCTTCTGGTGTGTCATCAATAATCAAATCCACACCCGTTGCAGATTCGAATGCACGGATGTTGCGTCCTTCCTTGCCAATAATGCGACCTTTGAGTTCCTCGCTGGCAAGCGTCACCACCGAGACTGTCGTCTCGACGCAATGATCGGACGCTGTCCGCTGAATTGCTTCGATGATAAGCTTTTGCGCTTCGCGTTGTGCTTGCTGGCGCGCCTCATCACGAATTTGCTTGACCAGAAGAGCAGCTTCTGCGCGAGCCTCGTTGACCATATTCTCGATCAAATAGCGCTTCGCATCCTCCTGTGACATACCCGTGATACGTTCGAGACGTTGATTCTGCTCGGCAACAAGCGCTTCTGCCTCTTTGAGTTTTTGTTCAATCAGGCGCTGCTTCCGTTGAATCTCCTGGTCAGTTTGTTGGATTTGCTTTTCCTTGCGTGCAATCAACTCCAGTTTGTTTTCGATAGCTTCCTCTCGGCTGGCGATCTGCTTTTCTTGCTGTTGGAGTTTATTGCGACGAGCGGCAAATTCTTTTTCCAGTTCTTGGCGTTTTTTGTGCAGCTCCTCTTTAGCTTCAATGAGCTTTTCTTTCTTGAGCGAACGTGCGTCTTTTTCTGCTTCCTCGAGAATTGATTTTGCCTTTTCGCGGGCGTCCGCAATAATGCCTTTTGCTGCGCGTGTGCCCGCAAAATATGCGATACCAAAACCGAGGACTAAGCCAATGACGCTTAGAACTAGTGTTGTCATGTATTCCATTGCTTCTGTCGGATGTTATGGGACATGATAAAAAAACACGAGCCGTACTTCAGTCATCGTCCGCCTCCAGTGGCGACTACGGGTATCGCAAGAACCCTTCAGCACACAGTGGGTAATAGCCCGCATGCCGCTGGCTCCTGCCGCCATAGTACAATGGCCGTACGCTGAGGTACGGTGCAGTCTGCCATTGGGATGCGGAGCCTATTTCCCTGCCTCAAACGTATCGGTTCTTCGCTACGCGTGTGCAACGATGATGCAGTACGGCTCGCATCAATGTTGGTTTTCCAAAGATCAGGTGACCGTCACTGCCGGATGGCAACTCTGCGTATTTCTATGCTGCTGCTTCAACCGCGCTTTCAATTGCGTCACGAAGGTATGCACTCATCGAGTTGAGTTGCTGACGTAGATATTCGATTGTGTGGCGATGGTGTTCGTTGAGCGCTTCTTGTTGTTCGGCAAGATTGAGTGCAGTTAGGAACGCAAGCGTCGGTGTTGATTGATCAGCAGAGTCATGCCGCAGCAGCTCAAGCAATCGCTCGACCTCTGCTGCCGCGCGGAGTGTACGCTCTTGATTATCGCACCGTAATCGAAATTGCCGTCCACTGATCGTTACAGTCACCGTCGTCATCATGGAATCGGGTTGATCATCGTTGCACTGGTCAAATTTACGAACTTGACCGATCAACTAAACGGAAAATAATGTTGAATGTTGTACACAGCAACCAGTATCAGTCTGACTTCTTCAACTGCTGCTCTAACAATGCTCGCGATTGCTTGACCGCTTCGAGCAGTTCATCGTCAATGGACCGGTGGTGGTACGACACAACTTTCTCGATTCGCTCAATGAGCGATGTCACCTCTTCCACCGGCGGTGCCAGCCCCACCTGCTGCTGGGAATGCTCTGCCTGCGAGCGGAGTGCTTCGACAAGCTGATCGAGCTGTTCGACGATGTGTTCAATCTGTACTTTCGGTGGCTGCCCTTCAAGCTGACGAATTCGGCGTTTGAGAACAATATTTCGTTCCAGTTCAATCCGAATCTGGTCTTCAAGCTGATGAATGCGCTGACGCTGTGACATAAGCTGGACTTGAAGATGTTTGCGTTCGCGTTCAGCGGCTTGAAGCTTGATTTCCAGCGGAGAAATTGCCTCGGTAATGCGCTGTTCGATGGACTTATCGTTTTGCTGATACTCGAGGATCTGTTTTCGCAAGCGTGCGATTTCATCGGACAGTTCGTTCAGTTGCTCCTGACGCTGAGCCGATGCACGCTCAGCAAGCTCTAACTCGCGTCGAAGGGAGATCAACTCCTCTTCTATCGCATCAGCCGACTGTGGGTGTTGATCCTGACGCTGGTCTTTGAGCTGGTGTTCAAGTTCTGTATTCAGTTGGCGTTGGGATTCCAGCTCTTCGCGTAAACGCGCAAGCTGTTGCTCCAGCGCCTGATATTGTTCTTGCAAGCGTTGATGTTCCAGCTCGCGTGACCGGAGAAGTTCTTCCTGCTCAGCTTTCCAGCGCGCAAATTGTGCATCAGGGGTTGCCGCCGATAGAGCAGATTCTGCCTGGCGTAGTTGTTCGCTGAGTCGAGCAATGTCTGCTTCGCAGGCAGTAAGTTTTTCCTGGTAGGACGCAATCGTATGCTTGGCAGAATCAAGCTCTCTTTGAAGGTGTTCGTATTCTTGGCTGCGCTTAGTCAACAGCTCTATCTCGTGCTTTTGCTGTTGGAGCGACTGCAAAAGGTGCTCGCGCTCCTGATGGAGTTGTTCGATCTGTTCCCGCAGATACGCAAGCTCCTCTCTGGCAGCTACACTACGTAAATGCTCATGCTCAAGTTCGGCAATCTTTGCCTGGAGATTAGCGCGTTCTTCCTCGAACGTGTTCAACGATGCAATCGTTTCTTGTGCAGTACGATAATCGTCGGTCAGTGCTGCATATTGCTGTTGGAGCGTGGATAGTTCGTTGCGGAGGCGCTCGACTTGCTGCTGCAACCGCTCTGCATCGTGATGCTGCTGCTCTACCTGTGTCAAATGCTCACGGAGCTGAGCAATGGTTACGTGCGCAGCCTGGAGATCTCCTTCTGCTTTGCTCAGCGCAGTACGGAGTTCCTCGATATGATCGAACTCCATCCGCATTGAATCCAACTGTTCCTCTCGGCTTCGTAGTTGAGCCGAAAGACTGGCAACTTCCGTTTCCAGTTTGCGCACTGCATCCCGGGAGGCACGCAACTGTTCGGCAAATGTCTTGATGAGAGCGCCAGCACTATAGACCTGCTTCCAGAGCTGCTCAAGATCAGCATGCAGAGAATCGGGCATCGTTTCCATTGCTTTCACCTTCGATGTTAGGATGTGCGTAACTGTGCATTGAATTGGCTTGCAAGGGCATCGAATACGTGTTCAAGTGCTGCGTTGACGTCGTCATCGGTCAGTGTTCGCTCTGGCGAGCTGAACGTCAGCCGAAACGCTATGCTCTTTTTGTCTTCGCCCAATGATGGATGGACAAAAACATCGAATGGCTTGACGCTTCGCAAAAGCGGCCCCGCAGAGCTGACGATTGCCTGTTCTAACATTGCACTCGGTACTCTGTGCTCAACGACTACTGCCACATCGCGTACAACTTCAGGGTAAGGAGATGGTGGAGTGTAGTGCCAACGCCGCTGCTGTTGAGTTGTGTACAGCGCATCAAGCGTTATCTCAGCGACGAACGTCGTGTCCGGAAGGTCGAACTTTTCTACACAAGCCGCATTGAATTGCGCCAGATAACCAATAGGCATTGTTCCAACAACGATGCCGAGAATTGGCTCTTGAAGCCACTGTTGATACGTATCGGGCTGTAACTCAGACCACTCGTATTGCACGCCGAACTTGCTGAGGATTGCGTCAACGAGACCTTTGAGATCGAATAGGTCGGCTTTCCGTTCGTGTTCAAGCCAGTGACGCTCGGCAGCAAGTCCAGCAATCGCGATAGCAAGATGTTCGTGTTCGCTGACTATGCTGTTGTTCGATGTATTACGCCAAAATGTCTTGCCAATCTCGAATAATCGAATGCTGGTCGCTCCATAGCGTGCATTGCGGGAAAGATTATCCAGCATTGATGGCAATAACCATTGGCGAAGCACGCTTCGTTCGCGTCCGAGTGCATTGGCAACCTCAACTGTTGCACCGGCATTGAGTGCTGTTTCGGGAGCTTCCAGGTTAAAACTGAGCGTCTCATAAAAACCGAGCGACGAAAGAAATCTGCGCAACTCATCTCGCTGCGGTGGTACACGGAGTGAGGGTGGAATTGCTTGTGCCGAAAATGGGATAACAGCTTGACGCGATGGTTCAATTGCATCGTAACCACATGCGATCGCAACATCCTCGATCACATCAATTTCTGCACTCACATCCCTTCGGTACGATGGAACGCAAACGGTGAGTTTTTCATCATCGCGTGATTGAATCGTGTAGCCTGCTCGTTCGAGCGATGCAGCAACAAAATCGTGGTCGAGCTTTGCACCGAGTATCCGCTCGGTTCTGGAAAATCGCAGCGAGATCACCGGAGCATGCCAGTAGCGTGGATAGTTATCCACCCGTTCAGAAACTCGAGCACCCGTCAGTTCGGCAATAAGTGCTGCAGCGCGATCGAGTGCGTAGGGAATCATTTCGATGTCTGCACCACGCTCAAAGCGATACGATGCATCTGTCTGCAGCCCGAGTGATTTAGCAGTCCGTCGAATGGATGAAGGTAAGAAAAACGCTGACTCCAGGAGTACACGTTTTGTCGAGGCGCTGATTGCTGAATTTGCACCACCCATGATGCCCGCAATTGCAAGCGGCTTGCTCGAATCGCAAATGCAGAGCATCGAAGTATCAACGCATCGTTGGACACCATCGAGTGTCACAAAGTCTGTTTCATCTGGCTGCGCACGTCGTACAATAATGCGCCGTTCCTCGACGGTGTCGAAGTCGAATGCATGCAACGGCTGCCCACACTCAAGCATGACGTAATTGGTAACATCAACGACAACATTTCGTGGGCGTAGTCCCACGCGCTCAAGTCGCATTTGGAGCCATCGCGGCGATGGACCGACAGTGACATCATCGAGCACACGAGCAGCGTATCGCCAACAGAGGTCAGGCTCTGGAAGCTCAACAACGCAGGGTGCAGCAAAATCAGCGTGCACGTGCACCGTCGGCAGTTTTGCCGTCATGGCGCCGCTACTGGCAAGAATTCTGGCAATGCCAAAGTGTGAGAGTGCATCGGCGCGATTAGGGGTTATGCCTATTTCCAGCACAACATCAGGTGGAAATATCTCGCGAAGCACTGTGCCAGGCTTGATGCTCTGGTCGAGAACAAGAATGCCATCGTGGTCATCCCCAAGCCCAAGTTCTGCGGCAGAGCAAATCATCCCTTGAGATTCAACGCCGCGAATTGTTCGCGTGGAAATGATGGTGCCGTCGGGCAATCGAGCGCCAACAGCCGCAAACGCGACAATCTGCTCAGCAGCGACATTCGGAGCACCGCACACAACTGGATAATGGTTGGTTCCATCAAAGACAACGCAGCGACGCAGACGTTGCGCATTCGGATGGGGACTAACCTCGACTACACGAGCAGCGACAACACCGTTTGCATCAAAACCAACGTGTTCAATCGCTTCGACCTCAATCCCGGTTTTGGTCAGAATTGCTGAAAGTTCACTGACATCACCGGTCCAATCAACATAGTCGCATAACCAAGAGCGAAGAATACGCATATTCGGAAGCGTCTGGAAAAATGCACGCGCAAAATTAGTTTCCGTTTCTAACAAGCTGTTGCAGAATTGAACAAAGATTGCGTATTTTTGCAATGCAAATTGACCGCGGGGTAGAGCAATTGGTAGCTCGTCGGGCTCATAACCCGAAGGTTGCAGGTTCAAGTCCTGCCCCCGCTACTCCTTGTGAAGCGGTGCTCGTGGTGAGCATCGCTTTTTTCGTTAGAGACAGCGCGTCCGTCCCCCATCAACGCGGATGCACTCACCGGTAATGTACGCGGCATAATCGGAGCAGAGGAAAACCGCCAACGCTGCAATTTCTGAGGGTTCGGCAAACCGTCTCATCGGAATTTCTTGGCGCATTTGCTCGGCAATGACATCAGGATCTACGCCCTGTTGTTGCGCTCGACGTCGTATCAGATCCTCCAGTCGCTTAGTCCGCGTTGCTCCGGGGAGAATACTGTTGACAGTAATACCCAGCGGTGCAAGCTCGAGTGAGAGTGTTTTCGCCCATGCTGCTGTTGCCGCTCGAATTGTGTTAGAAACGCCAAGTCCTTCGATCGGCTGCCGAACCGACGTGGAGATAATGTTGATGATTCTTCCCCAGTGTAGCTTCTGCATCGTCGGCAGACATGCCTGGATCAGTGCATGTGTCGCAAGGATCAGCCGATCGAGTGCTCGATGAAACTCATCGCGTTCTGCAGATACGATAGCGCCCGGTGATGGTCCTCCGGCATTGTTGATGATGATATCGGGCTGCAATTGTTTGCTCTGGAGTGTTTCGATGATTGTAGCAATATCGCTGGGGTTGTCGTAGTTTGCCATAATCGCATCATGCTTTCGAGCAGTTTTTGCTTCGAGTGATTGGACACGATCGGTTAGCCGCTCGGCATTGCGGGCTACAAGCACGACACGGGCACCAGCGCTCGCAAGCGCCTCGGCTATTGCCCATCCAATCCCACTGGTAGCACCTCCTACGAGTGCGGTATGTCCGTCAAGTGAGATTTTCATCGAATGTCTGGTGGTTGATACTTCCAACGATTGTGTTGCCATACCCATTGTTCTGGAGCCTGGCGTATTGCTGCTTCGAGTTTGTAGTTGTACTCAGCGACGACCGATTCAATGGGTGTGTTTTTGTCATTAGCTGTAGCGATGCGTTCAAAAAAAACATCGTAGATTCCCGAGCTGGTTCGCCGGCAATATGCAAAAACAATGGGTGCACCAGTACGGCGTGCAAGTATTACTGGTGCTTTATACGTAACTGCGGGATAGCCAAACAATGGCGCAAATACATCGCTTGCCGGCTCGGCTGCTTGATCGCCAAGTAGTGCAACGATGCCACCCTGTTGCAGCCACCGTACCATTGGACGTGCTGCCTTATCCATTGGCACAGTGTGATTACCCGTACGACGCCGAACATCATCGAGCCATGCATTGAAGCCGCGATTGCGCTGGATTTTAACAATAACCATCAGCGGAGTGCCAAACTCAATAGCTGCAGCGAGTGCAGACCATTCCCAGTTCGCAAGATGAGCGCTCAACAGTATAATGCCATTCCCTTCTGCCTGTGCTCGATGCACCACGTCTGGATTGACAAACCGGAATGCAGCATGAATCTCATGGGTCGAAAGGTATGGTGTCGCTAACAATTCCGCAAACACGGTCACCAAATTGCTGTAGCTCCTCCGAGCGATCGAGGTAACCGTGCTCCTGTCTTCAGTCGGATAAGCCCGGCGCACATTTTCGATCGTCAATCGGCGGCGCGAACCGACGGCATAGTACAACACTGATCCCACGATTGCTGCAAGAATTCGACGTCCACGCATTCCGATACGCCAGGTAAGCCATCCAAGACCCCGTAGCAGCAATCTAATCATGCTAACTGCTATCGAATCGGTGCATTAGGGTCGAGGTAATTCGGCATAGCAAACTGCCGGTACCAATTTTCGTTCCGAATTTCGTTGAGCGCAGTGGAATGGACGAGAATAAAATTTTCCGTACCTTGCTGGTCAACAAAGACAAAAATGACACCACCTTGAACGTTGTCGTAGCGCCAAATCTCGTGTGGGTGGGCACCATCCATGTTGAAATAGGCACGATCAATTTGCGATGGGAAACCGTACTTGAGCAAAACCCGACCGCGGTCGCTGTTCCAGCCCTCAGGATACCGTGATGTGCGATAATACTTCGCTGCATACTCTCGCGCTTTTCTGAATTCCTCGTAGCGTTCATTGACGGGCGTTGTCGGATCTGGATCGTGCTGAAGCCAAAAACGGAACAGATACCGACGCCGTGAGACCAGAGTTGTGAGCTGTTCATAGGATTCCAGCTCTCCAGGTCGTGCGACAAGGCGTGCCGAAGCAACTTCAGTTGCAAGTTGCTGTTCGTCCATGGTTGAAAACGGACTCTGTAAAAAAAGTTCATCTTCACTGAGCAAGCGGGGCTGTTCGGGTGGCAATTCAGGATTGACGACGTAAAATTGTTGCCGTGCAACAGTCAGCTCGGTTTTATCGGGACGCTCCACTCCAACAGACAGGTAGTACGAACCGCTGGCAAGCCCATCGAGCGCAACCGCTACGACTTCTGCTTGACCGTTCCCAACGACCGGACGTCGGAACCGCAGATCGAACACCTCATTGAGCGCAGCATCGAGGATGTGATACCGCAGATCAATACTATCGCAACGACACTGATCGAGATTGTACAGCTCCAGATACGCATAGAGCATCGGCGACGTCCCTTCGTACACTACCGATGGTAACGGGACGACGTACAAACCATTTTTGATGAACGCTGCATTCACTTGCCGCTGATCGAGTGAATCGGCACCAGTTA